>CAYPHE010000239.1:0-4225 GCA_964410075.1 uncultured Polaribacter sp. | reverse complement strand
TTATTCTTTTAATACTAATTCTTCTTTATCTCCAAAATTATCGTAGCTAGATGTTATTACTTTATCTCCGGGAGATAAGCCTTCTAAAACCTCGTAATATTCGGTATTTTTAGTTCCCAATTGTATGTCTACTTTATAAGCTAGTGTGCCATCTTCATTTAATTTAAAAATCCAATTTCCGCCAGTTTTCTGAAAAAAGCCACCTTTAGGCACTAAAATCGCTTGTTTTTCATCACTTAAAGCTAATCTAATTTGAAGCGATTGCCCTCTTCTAATACCTTCAACTTTTTCATCAAACAACATGTCTACTTGAAACCGCCCTTCTGTTACTTGCGTAAACACTTTCTTTATAATCAATTTATAATCTTTTCCATTAAAAGAAAAAGTACCCTGTTGCCCTGTGTAAATTCTAGAAATATAATGCTCATCGATATCTGCGCGTACTTTAAATCCGCTTAATACATCAACCTGCCCCAAACGCTGTCCTTTATTTTTAGATTGCCCTATTTCTGCATCTAACGATGTTAATTGTCCGTCTACAGGTGCTCTTACCACCAAGTCGCCTACTTTTTTTCGCATTAACTCTAAAGCACTTTGAGTTCTTTGCAATGAATTTCTTTTTTGTTTGGCTTCTTGTTTTGTTGAGATAGAGTCTTGTTTTAAAATTTCTTGTGCCAACTTCATACGTTGTTTCTGGTATTTATAATTATTTTCAGATTCTTTAAATTCTTGCATACCAATAGCTTTTTCTGCTAAGAGCTTTTTATTAAGTTGGTAAACACGGTCTGCTTCAATTAATGCGTTTTCAACATCTGTTAATCGGTTTAATCTATTAATAGTATTTTGACTTGCTGCATTTTGTGAAATTTGCATTTGCGTTAATAAATTATAAACCGATGTTTCTTGATTTATTAAACTTAATTCTAAATCTGTATTAGAAAGACGCAGAATAGGGTCGCCTTGTTTCATTAGGGCACCATCTTCTACAAAAACTTCATCAACTCGCCCGCCTTCTAAAGCATCCAAATAGATAGTAGTAATAGGCATTACAACTCCACTAACAGGAATATTCTCTTGAAACACACCTTCTTTTATTTCATTAATTGAAATTCGCTCTAAATCGACATTTAATTTGGAATTTCCTCCTGTAGCACTAATTACAAATGTTATTAATGCAATTATAAGTGCAACTCCTATAATGAGACTGATTCTTTTTTTACTAAAACGTTTTTTTTCTAAAACAATATCCATGAACTAATAATATTTTGCTCTGTTATAGTTACTATCGTGCCATAAATGCAATTTTCTGATTTTAAGATGTTTAAAAAGATTGTTTTAAATGTTTGGTGTTCGAAAATGATACACTTGCGTTCGATAATATCACACTTTTTTAACATTTTATTTTAGTGGTTTAATAATTTTAAATGCCCTCAATAAAATTGTAATATTGTAATTATGCTATTAAAAAATGCTAACATATTAGTTGTAGATGATGATGCCGATGTGCTAATTGCGTTACGGTTATTACTAAAATCTAAAGTTAAAAGCGTTACCACAGAGCAAAATCCTGCAAACTTAGTACACTTAATTACAACAACTAAATTTGATGTTGTAATTCTAGATATGAACTTTAATGGGCTAATAAATACAGGGAATGAAGGGATTTATTGGCTTAATAAAATTAAAGAAACCGATAAAGATTTAAATGTAATTTTAATAACAGCTTATAGCGATTTAGATTTAGCCATTAGGTCTTTAAAAAAGGGTGCTTCAGATTTTTTAGTAAAGCCATGGAAGAATGATAAGCTTATAGAATCGCTATGTGATATTCTCGATAAAAAAACATCTCATAAAAAACAAAAAACGATTGCACTAGTAAAAGATGGTAAGTTTTTAGGAGAAAGTAAAGTAATGCAAGATGTGTTTTTTAAAATTAAAAAAATAGCGCCAACTGATGCAAACATTTTAATTTTAGGAGAAAATGGTACAGGAAAAGATTTAATAGCTAAAGCAATTCATAATAACTCTTTAAGAAGAGATAAACCCTTTGTTAAAGTAGATATAGGTGCATTAACCGAAACGCTATTTGAAAGTGAATTGTTTGGTTATAAAAAAGGTGCCTTTACTGATGCCCGAGAAGACCGAAAAGGACGTTTTGAAGCCGCTAATGGAGGCACGCTGTTTCTAGATGAAATAGGCAATATTACATTACAACAACAAGCAAGACTTTTAACTGTAATTCAAAATAGGTTGGTTACTCCACTGGGGTCTAATAAAGCTATTCCTATTGATATTCGGCTTATTTGTGCTACCAATGTAAACATTGCTTTTTTAGCAGATGAAGCTAATTTTAGAAAAGATTTAATTTACAGAATTAATACTGTAGAAATAGTAATGCCTCCCCTTAGAGATCGTGGTAAAGACGTAGTACTATTGGCTAAGTATTTTGTAGAACTTTATGCTGAAAAATATGTAAAAACAAGTTTTCAAATAGATAATTCTTTTACAGAAAAATTAAAGAGTTATTCTTTTCCTGGTAACGTACGCGAACTGCAATATGCTATAGAACGAGCAGTAATTATGGCAGAAAACTCTACATTGTATGCTTCAGACGTTGTTTTTTCTCCAATAGAAAAGCAAGAATTTAAAATTACAGAAGATGATTTAAAACTTGAAACCGTAGAAAAAAA
This sequence comes from uncultured Polaribacter sp., assembly GCA_964410075.1. Lineage (GTDB taxonomy): Bacteria > Bacteroidota > Bacteroidia > Flavobacteriales > Flavobacteriaceae > Polaribacter. The sequence continues at coordinate 1,535 of CAYPHE010000239.1, read as the reverse complement.
TACCATTCTAAAAGTTATTGAAAAAAATAATGGCAACATATCTCAATCTGCAAAAGAATTAGGAATAACGAGGACGGCTTTATATAGAAGACTTAATAAATATGACTTATAAAAAATACAAATGGGCACTTACCATTAGGGTACTTATTTTGGTTTTATCGCTTATAGGTATTGCTATTCTAGTAGGCATGTTTAATTCTACATTGTTTACACCATACACATTGTTAGCTTTAGCTATACTAGTAACGTTTTCAATTTTTAGTTTAATTAATCTCTACAAATTTCTTTTTAAAAGATTTTGTGCCATGGATGAGTTTTTTGAATCTGTAAAATATAGAGATTTTTCACGTTGGTTTAATGAAACTTCTGGTCAAGAAGACATCAAAGAACTGCATAAAGGATTTAATGAAGTTAACAGAACCATTCTTGCTATTAATAAAGATAAAGAAGCACAACACCTTTATCTAAAAAAAATATTAGAGATGGTAGACACTGGAATTATAGCCTATAATATTAAATCTGGAGATGTATTATGGGCTAATAACGCTTTTAAAACACTCATTAATATTCCGTCGTTAAAAAATATTCAATTTATCAAAAATAGAGATGCATCAATTTATAAAAACATTTTTTTGAAGAAGTATACTTCAAGCGAAAATGTGAGCATGCAAATTGTTAATGAAACTACTAACTTATTAATATCTAATTCAATTTTCGAAATAGATAACAATACTTATAAATTAGTTGCATTACAAAACATTGATGATACTTTAAATAGAAACGAATCTGAAGCTTGGAAAAAACTATTGAGTGTTATGACTCACGAAATAATGAATTCTATTGCGCCTATTGCATCTTTGGCAGAGACCCTGAAAACTAAGGTGGCAGCTTTGGTAGAAGATCCTCATGGTGCGCCATTGGATATCAACGATTTGGATTCAGGTATTGAAAGTATCAAAAAGAGGAGCGAAGGACTATTAAAGTTTTCCAAAACCTACCGAAGCTTAAACAAAATTACAAAGCTTAACTTGAATATAATTTTTGTAAAAAACCTTTTTGAAAGTATAAAAACCTTGATGTTGCCATCTCTTTCAGCTAAAAATATAGAATTGGATTTTAAAGTTGAAAATGAAAATTTAGAGGTTGAAATTGATTCGTATCTAATTGAACAAGTGCTTATCAATTTAATTCTTAATGGAGTTGAAGCCTGTAAGGGTGTTGAAAAACCAAAAATTACCATAAGTACCCAAAAGACCATTGGTGGGTTTATTACCATAAAGGTTAGAGATAATGGAAAAGGAATTCCAGAAGAGATTCTGGAGGATATTTTTATACCTTTTTTTACTACTAAAAAGTCAGGAAGTGGGATTGGGCTAAGTTTATGTAAACAAATTATGATGTTACATAAAGGAAAAATTTTGATTAATAGCAAAGAGGGAGAAGGAACTGTTGTAGGGTTAACTTTTGGTAAGTAATTTGTAAAATGGAGTAATATGTTTAAGATATAGTAATATGGAAAAGTTGCAATTTTATTT
>CAYPHE010000238.1:2868-4230 GCA_964410075.1 uncultured Polaribacter sp. | reverse complement strand
ATACAGAAATTTTACCTGCATTTGAAACGGGCTTACAAGGTTTTGGAATTCAACTTTAACTATTATGAAAAAACTACTTTTTCTTTTTTTATTTACAAGTTCCTTAAGCTTTGGGCAACAAAAATTAGACAAACTTTTACATAAATGGAATAATAAAGATGTGCCTTACATGTCTGTAGAAACATTAGCTCTTCCTAAAACCAAAGCAATTTTATTAGACGCTAGAGAGAAAAAAGAATATGAAACAAGCCATATTAAAAATGCCATCTGTGTAGGTTATGATCAATTTAAATTAGAGGAGACTGTAGGTAAATTGCCCGAAGATAAAAATGCAAAAATTGTAGTGTATTGTTCTTTAGGAATCCGTTCCGAAAAAGTTGCACATCAACTGATAAAAGCAGGCTATACAAATGTTTTTAATCTTTATGGTGGAATTTTCGAATGGAAAAATGCAGATTTTCAGGTAGTAGACACTTTAGGAAATACAACAGAAAAAGTGCATACGTTTAATAAAGATTGGAGTAAATGGCTTAAAAAAGGGAAAAAAATATATTAGCCGTTAGCTATTAGTAGAATTTATTCTTCACTTCAAAAGTGAGTTTATATTTTACAAAATTTTCTATTATACCTCTAAAAAAAATTACATTGAAACTCTAAAAATTTGCAACTCAAAAAAACAAATGAATCAAAAAAACCTACTCTTAATTTTTACTAGAAACCCAGAATTAGGAAAAGCAAAAACACGTTTGGCAAAAACGGTTGGTAAAGAAACGGCATTAGAAATTTATAAATTTTTATTACAAAGAACTAGAGATATCTCTTCAAAAGTAAATGCAGACAAAGCAGTGTATTACTCTGTAAAAGTAAGAACTAATGATATTTGGAATGAAAACACCTATCAAAAACACCAACAAAAAGGAGATGATTTAGGCATTAGAATGTTAAATGCCTTTAAAAATGGCTTTGACACAGGCTATGAAAAAATTATAATTATTGGTAGCGATTTGTATGATTTAACTTCAAAAGATATTGATAATGCATTTCTTCATCTAAATAATAAGGATGTAGTTATTGGCCCTGCTGAAGATGGTGGGTATTATCTATTAGGGATGAAAAAACTACACTCAGCTGTTTTCAAAAACAAAAACTGGGGAACAGACACGGTTAGAACAGACACGCTTAAAAATTTAATTGATAAGCAAGTGAAATTATTAGATAAAAAGAACGACATAGATGTATATGAAGATATCGTAGATATCCCGGAAATTATGCAAACCTTTATCAATACTAAATAATTTTATGAAAACACTATTACTTTCAGTGCTGTTAAGCTTCACTTTTTTACAAATAAATGCTCAGTGT
>CAYPHE010000238.1:0-2768 GCA_964410075.1 uncultured Polaribacter sp. | reverse complement strand
AACAAAACACTATCTAAAAAATTAGTTTTAGAATAAAGAATGAAAGAAAAACAACTCAACGAAACGATAACGTATTTAAAAGAACAAGGTATTGCAAATCCACAAATTGGTATTGTTTTAGGTACTGGTTTAGGTAAGCTAATAGATGAAGTAGCTATTGAAAAAGAAATTCCATATGCCTCCATTCCTCATTTTCCAGAAGCAACTGTAGAGTTTCATTCAGGGAAATTAGTATATGGGAAACTTTCTGGAAAAACAGTTTTAGTCATGTCTGGGAGATTCCATTTGTACGAGGGCTATTCTCCTTGGGAAGTAACTTACGGTATTAGAACCATGCACGGTTTAGGAATCGAAAAATTATTGATTTCTAATGCTGCTGGAGCTATCAATTTAAATTACAAGAAAGGTGATTTAATGTTAATTGAAGATCATATTAATCTGCAAGGTCAATCTCCTTTAGCGTTTAAAAATGCAAAAGCTTTCGGAAATATTTTTGCAGATATGTTGGAGCCTTATTCAAACGAAATCAATGCTAAGTTAAAAGCAATTGCAAAGCAAAATAACATTACACTACATGAGGGAGTTTATGCTGGTGTTTTAGGTCCTCAGTTAGAAACTAGAGCAGAATATAGAATGCTACAAATTTTAGAAACCGATGCAGTAGGCATGAGCACAGTACCAGAAGTTATTGTTGCCAAACAGTTGAACTTGCCTTGCGCAGCAGTTTCTGTGTTAACAGATGAATGCGATCCTAAAAATTTACAGCCTATAGATATTGCAGAGATTATTGCTATTGCGGGTAAAGCTGAGCCAAAAATGATTACACTTTTTAAAGAAGTTAAAAAATTAATGTAGGTATTATTGTTATACACAAAAAACTACAGACTACAGACTAAAACATATGAGTTATTTAGAAACTACAAAAAATGTATACAAAGAAGCAGCACTAACACCAGATGTTGGTTTGTGTTGTACAACAAATCCTATTTGGGAATTACCAGGTTTAAAAATACCAAGAATAATGCAAGAAATGAACTACGGTTGTGGATCTACAGTTCATGCAAGAGACTTAACAAATAACCCGAACATGTTATATGTTGGAGTTGGAGGTGGTATGGAGTTGTTACAATTTGCTTATTTTAATAGAAACAAAGGAGGTGTAATTGGTTTAGATGTTGTTGATGAAATGTTAGAAGCATCTGCAAAAAATTTTAAAATTGCAGAAGAGCAAAACGATTGGTTTAAAAGCGAATTTGTAGACTTACGTAAAGGTGACGCAATGGATTTACCTGTTGAAGATAACTCTATTGATGTTGCTGCACAAAATTGCCTATTTAATATTTTTAAAGAAGACGATTTACAAAAAGCTATTGCAGAAATGCATCGTGTGTTAAAACCTCACGGACGTTTGGTAATGAGCGACCCAACTTGTGAGCAAGAAATGAGCGAAGAACTAAGAAATGACGAACGTTTACGTGCTTTATGTTTAAGTGGAAGTCTATCAATAGCCAATTATGTAAAAGCATTAACTGATGCTGGATTTGGAACTATTGAAATTAGAGCAAGAAAACCTTACCGAATTTTAGATCCTAAAAATTACCCAACAGACGAGTTAATTTATATTGAGTCTATTGAAGTAGCTGCCATTAAAGATCCTATGCCAGAAGATGGTCCATGTATTTTTACAGGAAAAGCTGCTATTTATTTTGGTGATGAAGATTTCTTTGATGATGGAAAAGGACACACCTTGTTGAAAAATCAGCCTTTGGCTATTTGTGATAAAACAGCAGGAGCTTTAGCTGCTTTAAATAGAGATGATATTTTTATTTCTGAATCTACTTATCATTATGATGGTGGAGGTTGTTGTTAAGAACAGTTCTTTATGAACAAGTATATAGAAATTATAAAAAGTTCCTATTCCGACTACTGGAATTACGTTAAACAATCTGTTTTACTGGAATTGGATTGGGAAAATTATTTCTATGGATTAATTATAATTTCTTTAATAGTTTGGAGTTTAGAAATACTATTTCCTTGGCGTAAAAATCAACCGATTATTCGCAAAGATTTTTGGTTGGATGCATTTTATATGTTTTTCAACTTTTTCTTATTAAATTTAATCGTTTTAATTGCCTTATCTAATTCGGCTGCGCAATTATTTAATGATTTACTAAGTTTTACAGGTATTTCAATTCAAGATTTTCAATTAATAGATCTTAATGCATTACCTTATGCTTTAAGGTTGTTCCTCTTTTTTATAGTGATTGATTTTGTACAGTGGTGTACACACAGGTTGTTACATTCTTATGAGTTTTTATGGAATTTCCATAAAGTACATCATTCTGTAAAACAAATGGGTTTTGCAGCACATTTGCGTTATCATTGGATGGAACCTGTGGTTTACAATTCTATGAAATATATTCCATTAGCCATTATAGGTGGCTTTACTGCAAACGATGTGGCAATTGTTCATTTTTTTAATATTACCATTGGTCATTTAAATCACGCCAATATCAATATTGATTACGGACTATTAAAATATATTTTTAATAACCCTAAAATGCACATTTGGCACCATGTAAAAACACTTCCTGAAGATAGAAAAAATGGAGTAAATTATGGAATAACACTAAGTGTTTGGGATTATCTATTTAAAACCAATTACATTCCACATTCGGGCAGAGATATAGAAATTGGTTTTGAAGGAGACGAACATTTTCCTAAAGACTTTGTTGGTCAGGAGATTTATCCTTTTGGGAAGAAGTGAT
>CAYPHE010000237.1:1821-4231 GCA_964410075.1 uncultured Polaribacter sp. | reverse complement strand
AGTTTGTATAAAAATTAAAATCTCATCCTTAAAAAAGAAGGAATGAGATTTTAATTGTATTGTAGTTATTATAAATAAAAATTAATTAGAATTTAGAACTATTAGATTTTTTTATAAAATATCTAGCTGTATTTCCGTTAGAAGTGAAAATTTTAATAAAGTAGGTGGATTCAGAAAGTTGTTTTGTTGAAAAACTTTTTGTTTTTACTTCTAAAACCTTTTGACCAATTGTATTATAAATTTCTGCTTTTATAAATATTAAATTATCATCTAATTTAATATTCAAATTATTTTCAACAGGGTTTGGATAAAGAGTTAGCTTTTTTAAGTTAAAAGTGTCATTTAAAGAAAGTGGATTGCCAAGGTTTTGAAAATTTGATTTTATTTCCGAAAAGCTAGTAGACTTAACTTTTACATCTGCTGAACAACTATTTGTTTCAATAGAAATATAATACTCGTAACTATTATTTGCAACGTTAGCTGTTAAATCATTAAAAGAATTATTATTAGATGATACAGAACCAATTAATTCATAAGCTTTTTGGTTAGTACTCCTGTAAATATTATAAGATGTAAAATCTGTTCCTACATAATTAGACCAATTTAAATTTACCGAGTTATTTACAGCAATGCTACTTTGCAGCAATATTGTTTTATGTAAACTGGAACTCGGTGATGTGTTACCACAATTATCAATTAATCTAACTTTATAATTATAAGATTGTGATGAATTATTAGAGGTGTCATCTAAGAAAGAGTTTTCTGAAGAATCTATTGTACCTATGCTAGTGTAAACATTCGCTATACTACTTTCTCTCAAAATTTCATAAAAAGCTACATTATAATTACCTTGGTTATTTAAATAAATTCTGTTTTTTGTTTTTTTTGAATCATCACTAGATACATAACAAATACTTAAATCCTGATATTGAGGAGTAAGATTTATAATAAAACTTTCTGTATAAGTAAAATCTGCATCAGATAAAGATAAATTGTAAGTACCATCAACTAGATTAGTCAAGTTTTGATTATTTTCTTGACCTGATGGAATTATTCCTCCATTTGAAGCAGTCCATTTAAAAATTGTTGTTCCAAAAGTTTGATTGATTTCTGCAATTGTAATTGATCCTGAGCCAGAATTCTCAGAACAATAAGAATCTAAAATTTGAGAGGTTATATTGATATCGTTTTTATTAATTACATTAATGGAAAAGCTTTTTTCAAAAGCTTGATTATTTCCATCAGAAACCTTAACTCGAATTGACAACGTCTGTTTTGTCTCATAATCTAAAGCTTTGCTAGTATAAAGTTCATTATTTCTTATTGTAAAACTAGAATTATCATCACCTCCGACTCCATTTGTCAATTCAAAAGTGTGATTGTCATTAGGTAAATCAATATCTGTTACTGCAAACTGCCCAACAAATATTTCAATTGAATTTTCGTTAACAGAATTATTTGATAATACAATTTCTGTCGGAGAATTTTCATTTACAAGGTTTATTGAAATATTTACGGATGCAATATTGCTATTGAGTTCTCCATCATTTGCTTTGTAAGTAAAACTATCAGTAGTAGTTTCAGAACCATCGTGTTGATATGAAAAAGTTCCGTCTGAATTTAATGTTAAAGTTCCATTTGAAGGTTCTGTAACAATTATTGCTGTTAAAGAACTATTCTCAATATCTGTATCGTTATCAAGTATACTATTTATTCCATTCTGTAACATAGTAACGGATTTACCTTCATCAACAGAAATGGTTTCATTATTTGCAACAGGAGCATCATTTATAGGATTAACTGTAATAGAAATTGTAGCAGGACTACTTGTATCTTCACCGTCATTAGCAGTTATAGTAAAACTATCAGTTCCATTAAAATTTTCTGATGGAGTATAAGTTACTATGTTGTTTGCAATTTTTACGGTTCCATTAGAAGGATTAGAAGCAATGTTATAAGTGATTTGAGTATCATCAGGGTCAACCGCATTTAAAGTGATGTCTGTTGAAGTATCTTCATCTGTAGTAGCAGAACTATTTTCTAATACAGGTATATCATTAACAGGAGTAATTGAAATATCGATAGTTGCTGTGTCACTATCTAATTCACCATCGTTCACTTTAAAAGTAAAACTATCACTAGTAGCTGTATCAGAAGTGCTAACATAGTTAACATTTACAGTGTTTAAAATACTTCCAATAGAAATTACACGATTGTTGTCATTCGGTTCAGTTAACTTACCATTCAAAGGAATAGATGTTATGATATAAGTTAAATTAGAGTTTTCTTGGTCTGAACCAGTTAAAGTTATTTCTTTCAGAACTTGTTCTTTAGCCGTTATGTTATTTTGAGCTGTTGCAACAGGAGCATCATTTATAGGATTAACTGTAATAGAAATTGTAGCAGGACT
>CAYPHE010000237.1:0-1721 GCA_964410075.1 uncultured Polaribacter sp. | reverse complement strand
CATTTACAGTGTTTAAAATACTTCCAATAGAAATTACACGATTGTTGTCATTCGGGTCAGTTAACGAACCATTCAAAGGAATAGATGTTATGATATAAGTTAAGTCATTATTTTCTAGGTCTGTTGCAGATAATGTAATTTTTTTTAAAGTTTGCTCGGTTGCAACTATATTATTTTGAGAAATAGCAATTGGATTATTATTATGATTAACAATAGTAACTGTTCTAGTATAAGAAGAGGTTAATGTGGCATTTACAGGGTTTAAAGGCATAATTATAATAGTTTCATTTACTTCATCATAAATATTATCTTCTTTACTTGTAAAAGATATACTTCCATTTAATGAACCTGAAGGAATTATTATTTGCGGGCTTATCTGTTTTTTTTGAACACGTTCATTGTTTGTATCAGCTACATAAACATTACCTTCAGGGTCTACGTAGATTCCTGAAGGAGTATTAAATTGATTATTTGCTGAACCATGTCCATTTCCCCCTGCGACTAAAACTCCTTCACTTGCTTCAGGAGCCCATTTCATTACTCGACTGTTAGTGTGATCAAGTACATATAAGTTATTCTTTGAATCTAAGTTAACATCTAGTGGTGTATAAAATTGGTCATTATTATTGCCAATTCCTCCATGACCAGCAACTAAGACTCCTTCATTTGCCTCAGGAGCCCATTTCATTACTCTGTGATTTCTACTATCAGCTACATATATATTTTTAGAAGAATCAAGACAAATTGAAGAGGGAAATCCAAATTGATTATTTCCTGAACCTTGTCCATTATCTCCTGCAATAACTACCCCTTCACTTGCACCAGGTGGCCATTTCATTATTCGATAATTATTACTATCTGCAACATAAATATTGTCAAAACTATCAACAAAGATACCGCTAGGATTACTTAATTGATTAAATGCACTTCCACTACCATTACCACCTGCAACTAAAATTCCTTCACTAGCGTTTGGAATCCATTTCATTACACGAGAATTATTTGTGTCTAAAACATAAATACTACCTGAGGAGTCCACATAAATGTCTTTAGGAAAATTTAATTGATTTTTTGCTGATCCTTGTCCATTACCTCCTGCTACAACGATTCCTTCATTTGCATTAGGAGTCCATTTCATTATACGATGATTACCAAAATCTACTACAAAAATATTTTCTGATGAATCTACAAAAACTTCATAAGCACCATAAAATTGATTGTTTTCAGATCCAAATCCATTCCCACCAGCTACAGTAGAAGTAATATTTTTAGAAGCAAAACCATTAACATAATCTATGTCTGATAATGCTGTACCAGTAATATTTAGTGGAATAGTTACTAATTTTGAAGAAACTTCACTAAGATTTGCAGTGATAGTACTTTTCCCTCCATTCTCTTCAATAACATTTTTATCTAAAGTGATACTAATAGTAGGTAAACTTTGAGATAGACTTATATTTACTATAAGTATTTGAATAAACGATATAAGTAACTTTTTCATAAGTTGATAGAGTTTTGGCAAATATAATTTATAAAAAGTTGAATTATTTAGTGTTGTAATTTTTTTTAAACTTTTTAAAATAGAATTGTCACAAATAAAAAAAAGGAACTACACTTTGTAATTCCTTTTTTAATATCGTAAAAAAAATAGTTTTAAATAATCTCTACAAACAAACCATCGTCGGTTTTAGTAACTTTAGCTACTTCTTTTTTGGTCAATC
>CAYPHE010000236.1:0-4248 GCA_964410075.1 uncultured Polaribacter sp. | reverse complement strand
CCATGACCAGAAATCATCACTATTGGTGTTTCTGGTTTAATTTTTTTTGATTTTTCTAAGACTTCAACACCGTCCATTTTTGGCATTTTAATATCGCAAAGTACCAAATCAAAATCGTTATCCTTTATGAGTTCTAAGCCTTGTAAACCATCTTCAGCTTCTTCAACATGATAACTATCGTTTTCTTCTGATATAATTTTTTTCAACACTCTTCTTATAGAAGCTTCGTCTTCAATTATTAAAATTTTTGCCATTTAAATTTTTAGTTTTAATCCTGATCTTAAATATAAAGTATTTAAATTATTTAATTTAAACACATCTTCTCTATTGCTATTGCGTAGCACATTATTTAGTCTTGCAGTATACCCCATATAAGTATACCAAACCAAATGTTTTGTAAAAAAATATTCGTAACCTAAACCAGTTACTGCAACTGATAAAGAAATATTATCTACTCTTTGATTTTGAACCATTGTTGGCCTTTGCAAATGTGCAAAATATCCGTCTAAAGACGCAAAAGCTTGAATAGCATGTTTTTTCTTTATCAAATGTTTTATATTCATTTTTGGCACTCCTAGTGAGTATGTCCACTTTTCGTTTACTTTTCTAAAATAACTAATTAACGGTAGTGGAAAAGGGATTCCTGCTGTGGTATTATAAGTTAGTCCTAAAATCAAACGATAAGGTTTGGTAATTTCTTTTGTTCTATCTTTTATAAAATAAATACCTCCATTTAAAAATAAATCATCTCCTGTAATTTTTTCATTTAGGGTTGATGCAATTCTAGGTGACAATTTAAATCCTATTCTCCATTTTGGATTCATTTTAAAAGTATAAGCTAAATTTACGTCTAAAATAGTTAGTGTTTCTAATGCTGATGTATCAAAAGGGTAATCATCTCTTAAATTAAGAATAATTCTATTGTACTCAAATCCAGTTATAAAATAGGCATCTTCTTTTATTTTTGTAGGATAATTAAAAAGGAATCGTAACCTTGTATATTGGTCTTCTGAATTATTTTTAGGTATAAATGAATACTCTAGTCTAGCTAGGTCTGTAAGTTGTGCATTTACAGAAATGGTAAATAATAATACGATTAATAAAATTTTTCTTTTTCTCTTTTTCTTTCTCATAAATTTTATTGTTTTTTTATTTTCTTCACTCTTTAAAAAAATGCACGTCTCTTTGTGGAAAAGGAATAGTTACATTATTTTCTCTGAATAATTCGTCTATCCTAAAACGTAAATCACTTTGCACAAAACGGGTTTCAAAACTATTGGCTAGTGTAAAAACCAGTTTAAAATTAAGAGAACTATCTGCAAAATCTGTAAAGAGCACTTTAGGCTCTGGTATTTTTACAATCTTATTGTGTTCATTTGCAGCTTGCAATAATAATCGCTTCACTTTTTCTACATCGCTTCCATAAGAAACGCCAACGGTTACAGATTCTCTAGTTTCGGAACCGTTTTCTGTCCAATTGAATAATATATTAGTTAAATACAAATGATTGGGAATAACTAATACCTTATTATCTACAGTTACTGCTCTTGTGGTTCGTAAACGAATGTCTACTACTCTACCTACTTTGCCTTCTAATTCAATAATATCTCCTGCATGAACAGATTGGTCTACTAAAATAAATACTCCAGAGATAATATCTTGAAATAAGGTTTGTAACGCTAAACCAACACCTATTAGTAGAGCTGCTGAGGCAGCAAATACAGCGGTTACATTTACTCCGGCCGTGTTCATTCCTATTAAAAAAATAATAAGAAACACAAACCAACGTATATAAGAAAAGACCGTTATAAATTTTACTTTATCTTTCTCTGGCATTTTTCTTGTTATAATTCTACGAATGAATTTTAATAGAATAGCCGTTAAAATCAAAGCTATAACAATAGCCAATAAACCTTTAACTGTTATGCTAATTTCTTTAGTGAATATGAAATTATAGTCTAAAATATTACTAGCTTCCTCTACAATTGTTTCTTTTACATTTTCAATAGTATCTTGCATTATCCTTTATATTTTAACCATTTATATAAATCTTTATAAGACGCTTTTTTTCCATACATTAAAATTCCTACTCTGTAAATTTTAGCCGCTAACCAAACCATAAAGGAAAATGTTACTAAAAGAATTAACATAGAAATGATAATTTCTAACCAAGATACTCCAAAAGGAACTCTCATTAACATTACAATTGGAGACGTAAACGGAATATGTGAAAAAATTGTTGCAACGGGTCCATTAGGATTGTTAATTACAGTTGCAAAACCGATATAAACTCCCAAAATTAATGGCAACATAACAGGTAACATAAATTGTTGTGTATCCGTTTCGCTATCTACTGCTGCTCCAATAGAAGCAAACAAAGAACTGTACAACATAAAACCTCCAAGAAAATAAAAAATAAACAGTACAAATATTTTTAAAATTGGTAGTCGTAATATTTCTTGAAATAGTAGTTGCATTTCCCCTTGATTCGCAACACTTTTTGCTATATCTAACTGTTCTTGTGGTATTCTGGATGATTGCATTTCTACCATATCAACTCCAAAAATTGCAGACGAAATTGATAAAATGATAAAAAGTAAAAAGCCCCAAATGAAAAATTGCAACAATCCTGCTGAAGCATTACCAATAATTTTACCTAACATTAATTGAAATGGTTTTACAGACGAAACAATTACTTCGATTATTCTGCTAGTTTTTTCTTCTATTACGCTTCTCATCACAGAAGTTCCATAAATCATTACAAACATCATTAATAAATAGCCTGCAACCGCACCAACACCTATTTTTAACCAACCTACCATTTTAGAAGATTCTTCTCCAGAAAAATTTAGGATTTTAATATTTGCATTTACTCTAGAATTATTAATTTTAACCAAATCAAAACCAAAATCTTCTAGTTTTTTATTCCTCAGCTTTTTTTCAATGGCATTTTCAATAGTATTTGTTAAACCAAAACCTGGGGTATTGTTGGCATAAAATTCAATTGAATTAGACAATTTTTCTAAATTACTTTCTTTAGGAATATAAATAACTCCATAGTAATCTTTCTTTTCAACTTTTTCTTTTGCCATAGTAATTCCAAAGGCTGAAAAATCTGTAAAAGTTACCGTTTTTGTGTTTTTGAAATCTTCTTGCACAAACAATTTAGATTCATCTACAAAAATTATTTTTTTAATCTTTTCGTTATTCTTTTTAGTTAAAAAGTAAATAAGAAAACCCATAGAAACAAAAATTATAGGACTTAAAAAAGTCATAATTATGAAAGATTTGTTTCTAACTTTTGCAATAAATTCTCTTTGTATAATTAAGGGTAATTTATTCATTGTAATTGTTATGTATTGCTTCTATAAAAATATCGTTTGCAGAAGGAATCAACTCTACAAAATGTTTTACTTCTCCTTTTGAAGTTAAATAATGTAGTAAATCATTAGCAGATTGTTCTTCATTTAATTTAATGTTCATTGTTAAACTATTGTTTATCAATTTAAAATTAGCCGGTAAAACCTTAAAATTTTGTTTTAAAACAGAGGTTATTTCATCTGGATCTTCTGCTTGTAAGCCAACTTGAAATATATTTGTTTTAAACTGCCTTTTGATGTCGTTTAACTTTCCATCTAAAATTTTATTCGATTTATTAATTAAGGCAATTTCATCACACATTTCTTCTACAGATTCCATTCTATGAGTAGAAAAAATAATAGTTGCTCCTTCATCTCTTAACTGTAAAATTTCTTTTGCAATGAGTTGTGCATTTATCGGATCAAAACCAGAAAAAGGTTCGTCAAAAATTAATAATTTAGGTTGATGTAATACCGTTACAATAAACTGTACCTTCTGCGCCATGCCTTTAGAAAGTTCTGCAATTTTTTTGTTCCACCAAGCAGAAATTTCAAATTTTTCAAACCAATATTTTAATCTTTTCTTTGCTTCTGTCTTAGACAATCCTTTTAATTGAGCTAAATACAAAGCTTGTTCTCCAACTTTCATAGATTTGTATAAACCTCGTTCTTCAGGCAAATAACCAATTTGTTCTATATGTTTTGGTGCTAACTGCTCTCCATCTAAAAAAACACTACCAGCATCTGGCATAGTGATTTGATTTATAATTCGAATTAGAGAAGTTTTGCCTGCTCCGTTTGGCCCCAACAACCCAAAAACACTTCCTTTTGGTATTTTTAAAGAAACGTTATTTAAAGCAGTATGATTTTGGTATTTTTTTACAACATT
>CAYPHE010000235.1:3106-4272 GCA_964410075.1 uncultured Polaribacter sp. | reverse complement strand
TATTTCTTATACTTTCCTGGAATTTTAGAGATCGATTTTATTTTTACGTCTTTGTAAAATGCTTCAGCGGCTTCAGATTGTAATTGAATACGACCTTTTGTAAGTGGAAGAATTTCACCATCTGAATTTTTATATTTAGAATTAAATAGAGCCATAACAACTTTTCCGTTTACAATGTGTAAACTTGTGCCTTCGTAAGAAATCAATTCTAAAGTATTCCATTCTCCATGCGATTTTTCGTTATCAAAACCTTTATTAGTATGTGAAGGGAATTTATGATCTACACTTGAAAAATGATTTAATTCAGCTTTGTTTGTATAATCAAATTCTTTTTGACCAGCTTTTTTAACAGACGGAATATCTATTGTAGTGCCAGCTAAACTATAATAATCTCCCATATCTGTTTGTTGTACTTGAAATTCTTGAGACTGCATCCAAACATTCCAAAATTTACCATAAACACCTGTACAATGGTATAAAATTCCGTTATCGCGTTTTCTTTCTAATCTTGGTTCCCATACTTTTTCTCCCCATTTAAATTGTAGTTTTAAATGGTAATTTTCATATTCTTTTTTAGTGGTTAAAGCGCCATATATTTCTCCTGAAATGTGTAGAACTTTTTCATCATCTATTGTTTTAAAATTAAATACTTTTTTAGGATCATTATTTAAGCCTAATGGTTTCGCATTTTTTCCATCACTTTTAGGATCTACGTTTTCTAAACCTTTTACAGTTTTATGGGGTGCACCAATAAAAGTATCCCAGTATTTTGTGGGATCAGTACCAAATAAGTTGGTCCATTTTTTTGATAGAACGTCTTCTTGATTTAATTGAGAAGCCCAAAGAATTCCTCCTTCTATATGTTTGTAAAACCTTACATCATCATAGATTTCTAAAGTATGTCCTAAAACAGTATAAAACACATGTCCGCCATCATAAATATGACTCCAACTTATTGGATGATGGTTGGTATTCATCTTTTTTCCTTTGTAAGATTTTTCGTCAACTGTTGCTAAAACAGAAACATGTTTACCAACAGGTTCTTTAAAATTATACCATTCGTCTTTAAAGACTTCTGTTTCTTTAAAACCTTTTACAGCTGGATGATTGGTTTCTTTGTAAACGTGTACAGTTGCAGGTTGTACTTTTGGGTGGTTTTTAAAAGT
>CAYPHE010000235.1:0-3006 GCA_964410075.1 uncultured Polaribacter sp. | reverse complement strand
TTTCTTTGTAAACGTGTACAGTTGCAGGTTGTACTTTTGGGTGGTTTTTAAAAGTAGCACCAATCATTTCTGTAAACCACTCCCATTCCATTTCTGTGTCAGAAGCAGCATGAATACCAACAAAACCTTTACCTCTAGCAAAATAATTTTTTAGTGCTTTTTTTTGTGCATCTGAAAACAAATCTCCAGTAGTATTTAAAAATACCATAACATCGTATTTGGCAAGATTGCTAATTGTAAAATCATTTGAGTTTTCAGAAAAAGTTATTTTCCAATTGTTATTTTTAGCCATTTTGGCTAAAAAATCTTTTCCCTTAGGAATAGATCGATGTCTAAAAGACCCAGTTTTAGAAAAAACAAAAACTTCTAACAGATTTTCTTGCGCAGTAAAAGCAATTGAAAATAGAAATAAAAATAAGGTAAAAATGGTTTTTAAAGATTTCATTGAAATGGTTTAGTAAAGGTTATTTTCCTGCGGAATAAGAAGGTGAGGCATTTTGTATACTTTTTCCTTTGCCAATTGGTGTAAATACAATTCCAGCCCATCTTCCTCTTGTAAATTCATTACCGTCTGTACCAACTTTGGCTGTTACAGTTATTTTATCTCCTTTTTTTAAAGTAATGTTTTCCCAAGTTTTGTTATAAGCTTTTCCTTCTACAAAAAGTCTTTGGGTAATTTGGGGACCATAAGAACCTATTTCTTTATCATTTATAAACAAGCTAAAAGTAGATTGCCCATCATTTTCTCCTACTCCAACAAAAACAATATCATACACTCCAGATTTAAAATTAAAAGAAGTACTGGTGGTTGCTTCTTTAAATTTTTTAGGATTTATAGCCAACCAATTTTTACCGTGTTTGTAGAAATTGGTATTTTTAATAGGAAAATTTTGAGCAGCTATGGTTTTGTTTTCTTTTGATGATTTTGCTATCGTTTTAAAATAAGAATACTTAACTTCAGGAAAAGGTTCTGGAAGTTTTCCTCTGGCTAAAACTACTTTTTGTTCATTTCCGTATGGAGTGTAATTGATGTCTTTTGTCAATAGAAATTTATCAAACTCAAAACCATCTTCTCGCATACTAAATGTAATAGTATGTATACCAGCTTTTTTAATATCTAAAAATATTTGATGTGGTATACCACAATGCACTTCTTTAGTTCGTTGATTGTTAGACCACGTCCATTGGTTTTTTCCTTTGCACCACTGCATTCTTTTTCCACTTTCAGGCCATTCATTATTTAACCCAACATGTAAACCATTGTCTTCAGAACCTGTGCTAAACGCCCTTACCCAAACATAATATCTTCCTGCGGAATTAAATTTAATTTTATAACTTAAAACAGCTACTTCACCTGGCTTACTAGAAAAATTTTCGCCACGAACCAATTTGTCTGAGTGGGTAACCCTCTCATCAGGTAAGATTTCTAAATAGGCATTGTTACTAGAATCGTAAACATGTTGCTTATCTTCATCTCTTCCTGCATTTGCTAATTCATTTTTAGAAGTTCTATACCACTGTCTAATTTTTGTTGCCGTTTGTTTGTAAAAATATTCTGCTTCAACAGCAACAATTCCATTTTTTTCTTCAAAAAGAACAGAATTATCTAGTAAAGATGTTGTAAGATTTTTACTTTGAGCATTACAACTTAAGTTGATAAATAAGCAAGTAATAATAAATTTTCCTAAATGATATTTCATTACTAAATTAAATTTGTTAGTATAAAAATACAGGGTTTGTTTTGTTAATCTGCCCTGTGCTATCCTGTGATTTTTTTAAAAAAAAGTATAAAAAACGGTAGGTGCAGGATACTTTTAAAAAAGTGTCTAATTACCTTTATCAACTTTTTAAAAACAGAAAATAATCTTATGAGAAAATTAATATTCATATCATTCTTAATACTAAGTGTTTCAGTAAGTTGTCAACATACAAAAGGCAAAGTGACTAAAACAGATGAAGACATTTCTAAAAAAGTAGAAGCATTAATAGGTAAAATGACCCTTGAGGAAAAAATTGCTGAAATGACGCAAGATGCTCCTGCAAATGAACGCTTAGGAATTCCGTATATGAAATATGGTGAAGCATTACATGGGTTATGGCTTGTTTTGGATTACTATGGCAATACAACTGTTTATCCTCAAGCTATTGCCGCAGCCTCTACTTGGGAGCCTGAACTTGTTAAAAAAATGGCATCTCAAACAGCAATAGAAGCGCGTGCTTTAGGAGTTACACATTGTTATTCGCCTAATTTAGATGTAATTTCTGGTGATCCAAGATATGGACGTGTAGAAGAATCTTATGGAGAAGATCCTTATTTAGTATCTAGAATGGGTGTTGCATTTATTCAAGGTTTACAGGGTGTGGGAGATGAGCAATATGATGAAAACCATGTTCTTGCAACAGCGAAACATTTTATAGGTTACCCAGAGAATAGAAGAGGTATCAACGGTGGATTTAGTGATATGTCTGAGCGCAGGTTAAGAGAGGTTTATTTACCACCTTTTGAAGCTGCTGTAAAAGAAGCAAAGATAGGTTCAATTATGCCAGGACATCAAGATTATAATGGAATTCCAAACCATATGAATACTTGGCTACTAAAGGATATTTTACGAGATGAATTAGGTTTTAATGGTCTTATCGTTTCTGATAATAATGATATTGCAAGATTAGGAACCATGCATTTTATTGCTGAAAATAGAACAAAAGCAGCTCTTTTAGGTTTAAAAGCAGGTGTTGATATGGACTTGGTAATAGGAAAGATTGAGAAACTTGCAGCATATAATACCAATGTGTTGAAAGATACAATAATTAAGAATCCTGAATTGGAGAAGTATATAGACAAAGCAACATCTCGTATTTTAACGGCAAAATATAAATTGGGTCTATTTGATACAAAACCAAAAGAAATTGACACGGAAACTGTAAATGCTGGTAGAAAAGAACACCAAGAATTTTCTTATGAAATGGCAAAAAAAGCCATAATTTTATTGAAAAATGAAGGAAATG
>CAYPHE010000234.1:0-4283 GCA_964410075.1 uncultured Polaribacter sp. | reverse complement strand
AAAGCAAAAGCAGATGTTGTATTAATTTCTGGTTACGATGGTGGTACAGGAGCCTCTCCTCTAACCTCTTTAAAACACGCTGGTTTACCTTGGGAACTTGGTTTATCGGAAGCACAGCAAACTTTAGTTTTAAACAAATTAAGAAGTAGAATTGTTGTAGAGTGCGATGGTCAATTAAAAACAGGACGTGATGTAGCAATTGCTGCCTTATTAGGTGCAGAAGAATTTGGTTTTGCAACCGCTCCTTTAGTTGCTTCTGGATGTATTATGATGCGTAAATGTCATTTAAATACTTGTCCGGTTGGTATTGCTACTCAAGATAAAGAGTTACGTAGAAACTTTAAAGGAACGCCAGAACACGTAATTAACTTCTTCTATTATGTAGCAGAAGAATTACGTAAAATTATGGCTCAGTTAGGTTTTAGAACTTTAGCTGAAATGGTTGGGCAAACTCAAAAAATAAATGCCAATAAAGCCATTACGCATTATAAAGCAAAAGGTTTAGATTTATCTAGCATACTTCACAGACCTTCCGCTTACGATAATCTTACAGTTAGCAATACAGAGCAACAAGATCATAATTTAGAAAACGTACTAGATTTTACAATATTAAAAGATTCTCACAGAGCATTATATAGAAAAGAAAAAATGGTATTAAACTATCCGATTAAAAATACGGACAGAACAGTTGGTGCCATTGTAAGTAACGAAATTTCTAAAATATACGGTCACTTAGGTTTACCAGAAGATACGTTAAATATTAATTTTACAGGGTCTGCAGGACAAAGTTTTGGAGCCTTTGGTGCTTACGGATTAACATTTTCTTTAGATGGAAACACTAATGATTACTTAGGTAAAGGTTTATCTGGTGCTAAATTGATTGTTAGAAAACCTACTAATGCAGATTTTATTGCAGAAGAAAATATTATTGTAGGTAACGTTTGTTTGTTTGGAGCTGTAAAGGGTGAAGCATATATCAACGGAATAGCAGGAGAACGTTTTGCAGTTCGTAACTCTGGCGCAACAGCTGTTGTAGAAGGTGTTGGAGACCACTGTTGCGAGTATATGACAGGTGGTAAAGTAGTTGTTTTAGGAAAAACAGGAAGAAACTTTGCTGCAGGTATGAGCGGTGGAATTGCTTATGTATACGATCCAGAAAACAAATTTACCAACGGATTATGTAATACCGAAACAATAGAATTTGAAACAATTTCTAGTGAAGATGCTTTAGACTTAAAAGCAACTATAGAGAAACACGTTTTATATACAAATAGTAATAAAGGAAAAACTTTATTAGAAGATTGGGATACTACTTTAGCTAATTTTGTAAAAGTTATGCCAACAGAATATAAGAAAGCCTTAAAGCGTTTGGAAACAGAAGAACAAATGGTAGAAGAATTAACAGTAGCGTAATATCATGGGAAAAGTAACAGGTTTTAAAGAATTTAAAAGACAAGATGAAACTTACGTATCTGTAAAAGATCGTATAAAAAACTATAAAGAATTTACGGTTCCTTTGTCTGATGACGAAGTAAAAAAACAAGGATCTCGTTGTATGGATTGTGGTATTCCATTTTGCCATAGTGGATGTCCTTTAGGGAATTTAATTCCCGATTTTAACCATATGGTTCATCAAGGAGAATGGCAAAAAGCTTCTTGGATATTACACTCAACAAATAATTTTCCAGAATTTACAGGTAGATTGTGCCCTGCTCCATGTGAAAAATCATGTGTATTAGGTATTATTGAAGACCCTGTTTCTATAGAAAATATTGAAAAAAACATTGTAGAACGTGCCTTTAAAGAAGGTTGGATTAAACCTCAACCACCAAAACATAGAACAGGAAAAACTATTGCTGTTGTTGGTTCTGGACCTGCTGGTTTGGCAACTGCGCAACAATTAAATAGAGCGGGTCATACCGTAACTGTTTTTGAAAGAGATGATGAAATCGGAGGATTACTTCGCTACGGAATTCCTAACTTTAAAATGGAAAAAGGAATTATAGATCGAAGAGTAAAAATTTTAGAAGCAGAAGGAATTACTTTTAAAACAAATGTAAACGTAGGTGTAAACTACAATACAGAAGATTTAAAAGCTTTTGATGCCGTAGTTTTATGTGGAGGAGCAACGCAAAGAAGATCTTTACCTACTCCAGGTATTGATGCAGATGGAGTTGTACAAGCTATGGATTTCTTAACGCAACAAACAAAGGTTGTTTTTGGTCAAAAAATAGAAAATCAAGTATTAGCAACAGATAAAAATGTAATTGTTATTGGTGGTGGAGATACAGGATCTGACTGTATTGGTACTTCTAACAGACAAGGTGCAAAATCGGTTGTTAACTTTGAGATTATGCCAAAACCTCCAGGAGAACGTTCGCCACAAACGCCTTGGCCATATTGGCCATTACAGTTAAAAACGTCTTCTTCTCATCAAGAAGGTGTAGAACGTAACTGGTTAATTAACACTAAAGAATTTGTTAAAGACGAAAACGGAAAGTTAATTGCTTTAAAAACAGTTAATGTAGAGTGGAAAATGGTGCCTGGTCAAAGACCTCAATTAATTGAAGTTGCAGGTACAGAAAAAACTTGGCCTTGTGAATTGGCTTTATTAGCGTTAGGATTTACTGGTCCAGAAAGTACATTAGCAGAAAAATTAGGTATTGAAACTGATGCAAGATCTAATTATAAAGCAGATTATGGAAAATATCAAACTAATGTTCCAAATATATTTACTGCAGGAGATATGCGCCGTGGACAATCTTTAATTGTTTGGGCTATTTCAGAAGGTAGAGAAGCTGCAAGACAAGTAGATATCTATTTGATGGGTAAATCAGAATTACCTTCTAAAGATGTTTCTGGTGATTTAGTAGCGATGTAACATTAGCTAATAATACTATATTAAAACAGCAACTTTTCAGTTGCTGTTTTTTTGTGAAAAATTTTTAAATCTATTTAAAGAAAAGAGAAATTGAAAATTTATAAACTAAAGCGAAAACAATTATAATCCCCCCCGAAAAATCTAGTTTTTGCTTTTTTAAAATTTTAACTTCTGTATTTTATTATTAAACTATATTAATCTAATTATAAGTTTTACAATTTAACTAATGTAAAATAGTATTCCTAAATGGAATTAATTTTTCAATATTAATAAAACAGAAATTCAGCAATTTTCTTTGTGTGATTTTTTTAAAATATCTCTAAAAATTATCCACTTGTATTTCTATTCAAAACGGTTATATTTGTAATGGACGTTACCAATATTTATCAATCTAAATTATACAAGTATAACTTAATTGAAAACTATTAATCTATAAAATAAGTTAATAGTGTTTTGTAATAGAAAACTAATTTGATTTAGCTTTTTTATAATAGCTATTTCAAATTATTTTCAAATATAAAAAGATTTTTTCAAAAACAAAAAGAAAATAACTTTTTGTTCTTACATAATTGGTTACAGTATTCTTTTAATTATTTACGAATTAAAAACATGAAATTTAAAGAAAATCTGAAAATACTAATTAATAGAAGAAACTTATCGCAAACTAATTTTGCAAATTTAATAGGCAAAAAGCCATCTAATGTTTCATCATGGACAAAAGGGGTTGTGCCTTCTATAGAAATTATAAAAGAAATTGCTGATTTTTTTAAGCTTTCTATTGACGAACTTGTTTATAAAGACCTAGAAAAAACTAACAAAGGCATAGAAGCCAAACAAAACCTAAATCTTCATGAAGATAATACGGCCTTGAATGAAGAATTAATAGAGTACTTTACTGAAAATGACAAACTATTTAAAGATAAATTACTTCATTTGTTATTAAATGATAAAGATATAGCCACAACTTTACAAGCTCATCTAAAAGAAATACTCCAAAAAAAAATTAAAGAAGAAAAAGTAAAAGACTTATACTTTTTACTTGAAAAGGATAAAAATTTATAAATTTCAAATTGTATTTTTACGTGAGCAATCACAAGAATTAAAATTTTGTTTGTTTAGTAAGTTCCGTTGTGAATTGATTTCAAATTGTATTTTTACGTGAGCAATCACAAGGGATTCTGAAACTGCCATCTTTATATTTACGTTGTGAATTGATTTCAAATTGTATTTTTACGTGAGCAATCACAAGAGAACTCAATGGCTCTTTCCTAGTAAAACCGTTGTGAATTGATTTCAAATTGTATTTTTACGTGAGCAATCACAAGTTATGACTGGGGCGTTCATTTAGACACTAGGTTGTGAATTGATTTCAAATTGTATTTTTACGTGAGCAATCACAAGT
>CAYPHE010000233.1:0-4285 GCA_964410075.1 uncultured Polaribacter sp. | reverse complement strand
GACTAGACTCATACCAAAATGTATAATTTCCTGAATAATGGTTTATTTTACTAAAATCAATATCAGAAATATGTGTACAAACCGCATCTAAAAAGTGTCTATCGTGAGAAACCACGATTACACAATTATCGTAATTCGCTAAAAAGTTTTCTAACCAAGAAATGGTTTCAAAATCCAAATCGTTGGTAGGCTCATCCATAATAAGTACATCAGGATTTCCAAAAAGTGCTTGCGCCAAAAGCACACGTACTTTTTGTTTACCATCTAAATCTGCCATCAAACTATAATGCAAATCTTCTTTAATACCTAAATTAGATAGCATTGCTGCTGCATCAGAATCTGCATTCCAACCATTCATTTCTTCAAATGTAACTTGAAGCTCCCCTATTTTCTCTGCATTTTCGTCTGTATAGTCTGCATACAAAGCATCTATTTCTTTTTTTATAGCAAACAACTCTTTGTTTCCCATAACAACAGTTTCCAATACAGGAAACTCATCGTAAGCATTATGATTTTGCTCTAAGACAGACATTCTTTTACCTGGTTCTATAGAAACGTTTCCTGAAGTAGGATCCATTTTACCAGATAGTATTTTTAAAAAGGTAGATTTACCAGCACCATTTGCACCTATAATTCCATAACAATTTCCAGATTGAAATTTTGTATTTACTTCATCAAATAAAATACGTTTACCAAATTGAACTGATAAATTAGATACTGATAACATAAAGCGATTTTAAATTTCTGCAAAAATACAAATTCAATTTTTCTTTTCAATACAGATTATAGTTTGATTTTTACTTTATATTGCAGCAGAAAACAAACCTAATTTTAGCAAAAGCCTTTTAACAGCTAATTAACAACTGGAGGAATGTTGAATTCTTATTTTTGCTCATGGCATAAATATCTTTTTATAGTTAATGATAAGTAAGTTTTACTATTTTATTTTTTTCTGTTCGATTGTTTTTTTTGCAGGATGTGAATCCTCAAAAAAACCTTCTACAACTTATTTTGGTGGTAAAATTATCAACCCAAAGTCTAATTTTATTGTCTTATACAAAGCTGCTGAAGTAGTTGATACTATTCTTTTAGATAAAAATCATCGTTTTATTAAAAAGTTAGAAAAGATTGAAGAAGGGTTTTATTATTTTTCTCATGGAGGAGAAAATCAATATATATATTTAGAAAACAACGATAGTTTAATGATTCGCCTAAACACATGGGACTTTGATGAATCGCTTGTTTTTGCAGGAAAAGGTGCAGAACGTAATAATATTTTAATTGATTGTTTTTTAGAAGACGAAAGTGATAACAATTTTTTCAGAAAAATAGTTGGGTTAGAACCACAAGCTTTCAAACAAAAAACAGATTCTTTACTTTCCGTAAAAAAAGAAGCTTACAACAATTATGTATTAAATCATCCTTTAGAAACTGACGGTTTTAAAGAAATGTTAAACGTTGCATTGACTTACCCATTGTATTCTAGAATAGAAAGATATCCTGTAATTCACGTAAGGCACTCTAACGATTCCGTTTTTCATAAAATTGAAGATTTCTTTTCTCATAGAGATGAGATTGATATCAATAACAAAAATTTAATGTATTACCCTCCTTACACAAGGTACGTAAGAAACTACCTGTATAACGAAACTTATGCATTAGGTCATCCTTTAGACGTAATGGAATATTCGTCTGATTTTACCGTAGACTTACTAAATATTATAAACAGTAAAGTTGATTCTAAAACTTCGAAAGATGCATTTTTAAAACAAACTGTTATTTGGCATTTCTATAGAAAATCTAGTTGTGATGTAAATAAAAAACCATTTGAGACTTTCTTTGAATTGAGTTCTAATAAAAGAGACATTAACTTATTAGAAAATTTACTGGCTGATACAAAAAAACTACATCAAACAAAACCTCTACCTAATTTTCATATTTTTGACATGTTAGGAAGTGAACGAGAAATAACACAGATTATTAAAAGAAAAAAGAGCTTTATTTTCTTTTGGAATCCTGAATATGTTTCTAAAGATTACATTGCTCCTAGAATAAATTATTTAATGACCAATTACCCAAAAGTTCATTTTATAACAGTTAAAATAGACGGTAGCAAAGACGATACAATTCCGGGGTTAGATATTAAAAATCAGTATTATATAAATACTTCTAATGAAGTGAACCAATACTTAACTAGTAAAATGCCTCGTTCTATTATTGTAAATAGAAACGGAATGATAGAAAATGGGTATGCCTCTTTATCTTCAAGAAAATTAGCACATCAATTAAAAGCATTTAGCAAAAACTAAATCTTCTTTTTTTGAAGCTTAATCTTCATTTTATTTAACGTACATTTGCACGATTTTTATTTTGAGTCTAACTCTTTAAAAATCAGGTCCAAATTAATAATTAAGGTTTACAGGTGGGCGTTCTGTGAATCTACAAAATCACAGTAATGTCAACATTTTTAGAACTAGGTTTAAAAGAACCTATACAAAAGGCGTTAACCGACTTAGGTTACGAAAAACCAACAGTAATTCAGCAAAAAGCAGTTCCGCAAATAATTAACTCTACAGAAGATTTAAAAGCATTTGCACAAACAGGAACAGGAAAAACTGCTGCTTTTAGTTTACCAATTTTACAATTGGCAGATACTGAAAGTAAAAACACACAAGCTATAATTTTATCTCCTACCAGAGAGCTTGCTGTTCAAATTGGTAAAAATATTCAAGATTTTTCTAAATATTTAAACGGATTAAAGGTAGCTACAGTTTATGGTGGTTCTAATATAGATGAACAAATTAGACAACTAAAAAAAGGAGTTCAGGTTGTTGTAGGAACACCAGGAAGAACAGTAGATTTAATAAAAAGAAAAGCTTTAAAGTTAGGTAATGTACAATGGTTGGTTTTAGATGAAGCTGATGAAATGTTAAACATGGGCTTTAAAGAAGAATTAGATACCATTTTAGCAGTTACTCCAGAAACAAAGCAAACGTTGCTTTTTTCTGCTACTTTTCCTAGAGAAGTAGAAGCTATCGCAAAAAACTATATGACAAAACCTGTTGAAATTACTTCAGGTGAAAAAAATCAAGGTTCTGATAACGTAAGTCACGAATATTATTTGGTTACGGAAAGAACTCGTTATCCTGCATTAAAAAGAATTGCAGATTTAAACCCAGATATTTACGGAATTATTTTCTGTAGAACTAGAAGAGAAACCCAACAAGTTGCAGACCAGTTAATAAACGATGGTTATAATGCAGATTCTTTGCACGGAGATTTATCTCAAGCGCAACGAGATTCTGTTATGGCAAAATTTAGAACAAAAAATGTACAACTTTTAGTTGCTACAGATGTTGCTGCAAGAGGGTTAGATGTTACCAACTTAACCCATGTTATCAACCATAAATTACCAGATCAAATAGAAAATTACAACCACAGAAGTGGTAGAACTGGTAGAGCTGGCAATAAAGGAATTTCTATTGTTTTGGTTAGCAATAAAGAAAAAGGGCGTTTAAGACCAATAGAACGTATTATAAAAAAGAAATTTGTAGAAACTAAAGTTCCTTCTGGAGAAGAAATTGTAAAAAATCAATTGATTCATTTAATTGATAAAGTTACCAAAAGTGAAGTAAATGAATCTCAAATAAACGAGTACTTACCTACTATTTATGAGAAATTGGAAGATTTTTCTAGAGAAGAACTAATTCAAAAATTTGTTTCTTTAGAATTTAATACAATGCTTTCTTATTACGAAAATTCGAAAGACTTGAACGATTTATCTTCTAGAGATAATTCTAGAGGTGGTGCTTCTAGCGAAAATATGAGTCGCTTTTTTATTAATTTAGGTAGAAAAGATAAACTTAATCCTGCAAAATTAATTGGTTTAATTAACGACCAAAATATTGGAGAAAAAGTAGAAATTGGCGCTATTGACATTTTAGATACTTTCTCATTTTTTGAAATTGATAAAAACTTCGAACAAGCAACATTAACTGCTTTTGGAGATAATAATCCAGAATTTGGGGGTCGTTTTGTAAATGTAGAAATCACCAAAAAAGACAAATCTAGAGGTGGTGGAAAAAGACGAGGCAAAAAACCATTTCCAAAAAGTAGCGGAAGTAAAGATTTTGGAAGACGAAGAAGTAACGATTCTTCTTCTAGAAGAAGATCAGAAAAACCCAAAAATGCTGGCGGTTTTGGAAGACGAAGAAAATAAGACTACGAAATCAACAGTTATAATAGAATCATAAATCAAATCCAGCTAAAAAGCTGGATTTTTTTT
>CAYPHE010000232.1:0-4332 GCA_964410075.1 uncultured Polaribacter sp. | reverse complement strand
CCGCAATATCTGGTAAATCTGCTAAAGAATAGTTCGTATTCATAAAGCAAAAATAAGAAACCTAACAGGTTTTAAGGCATGTAAAGTTTGATAAAATTAATTATTTAGGACTATATACCACACAAGGAATAATCATTTCTTCTAAAGAAATACCACCATGTTGGTATGTGTTTTTATAATACTTTACAAAATGATTAAAGTTGTTTGGGTATGCAAAAAACAAATCTTCTTTTGCAAAAATAAACGGAGCATTCATGGCTACTGTTGGTAAAAAAATATCTTTTGGATTTCGTACCGCATACACATCTTTTTCTTCGTAGCTTAAGCTTCTGCCAGTTTTATAACGCAAGTTTGCACTAATATTTTTGTCTCCAATTACCTTAGTTGGGTGTTTGCAATTTATGGTGCCATGATCGGTAGTTAAAATTAGTTTTTGCCCCAAATCTTTTGCTTTTTGAATAATTTCAAACAAAGGTGAGTTTTTAAACCAGCTTAGCGTTAAACTTCTATACGCTTTATCGTCTCCTGCTAATTCTTTAATTACTTCCATTTCTGTCTTAGAGTGCGAAAGCATATCTACAAAATTATAAACAACTGTGGTTAAATTATTTTGTTTGGTTCCGTTATAGTTATCTGCTAGTTCTTTTCCTGATTTTAAAGAAGTTATTTTATAGTATTCGTGTTTAATGTCTAAACTCAATCTTTTAATTTGAGCTGATAAAAATTCGTTTTCAAATAAATTCATTCCTCCTTCATCGGTATCGTTTTTCCAAAAATTTGGATGACGTTTTTCCATTTCAGAAGGCATTAAACCAGAAAAAATAGCATTTCTTGCATATTGTGTTGCCGTTGGTAGAATTGAAAAATAAGAATGTTCTACTTCTTTTTTATAAAAGTTGTTGATTAGAGGTTCTAAAATTCGATACTGGTCGTAACGCAAATTATCAATAACAATCCATAATACTCCTTTGTCATTATTAAGCTCAGGTACTACATAATCTTTAAACAACGTATGAGAAAAAGTTGGTTTGTTATTTCCAGTTAAAAAATCTTCATAATTCTTTTTAATAAATTTAAAAAACTGAGTATTAGCCTCTTCTTTTTGACTTTCTAAAATACCCAACATTCCTGGGTCGCTAATATTTTCTAATTCCAACTCCCAATGAACAAGTTTTTTATACAAATCAATCCAATCTTCGTAAGTATTTACCATGGTCATATCCATAGAAATCTTTCTAAATTCTTGCTGATAACTAGAAGTAGTTTTTTCACTTACCAAACGAGAAGTATCTAAGTTCTTTTTTAAACTTAGTAATATTTGATTAGGGTTAACAGGTTTTATTAAATAATCGGCAATTTTAGAGCCAATTGCTTCTTCCATAATATATTCTTCTTCACTTTTAGTTATCATAACCACAGGAAGATTTGATTGTTTTTGTTTGATTTCCGAAAGGGTGTCTAAGCCAGATAAACCTGGCATATTTTCATCTAAAAATACAATGTCAAAATTTTCTTCGTCAACTAAATCTATAGCATCAGCACCATTGGTACAAGTAGTTACGTTGTAGTTTTTTCTTTCTAAAAAAAGAATATGAGGTTTTAATAATTCTATCTCGTCATCTACCCAAAGAATATGTATGTTTTGCATGAATTTTGTTTCTTATGTAACGCTAAAAATAAAGACTTGTTACTTACAAAGACGGTCTATTTTGATAAAAATTTCATAAAAAAAATAAAAGTTGTAGAGTTGCATAGTTTCAAAGTAAGAAAGTTTCAAAGTAAGAAAGTGGCAAAGTAAAAAAGTTGAATTGTTTAAAAGTTTTTAGAAAAACGTTTAAATTTTAATCTAATTAAAGTTGTAAATCATAAATTTTGCTAATTGCTAATTGCTAATTGCTAATTGCTAATTGCTAATTGCTAATTGCTAATTTTAGTTGTATTTTGCAATAAATTTCATCCTCTTTTGAAGAAAAAAAAACCGAATAAACTTAAAATTTTAAACGATCCTATATATGGGTTTATTCAAATTCCAAATTCGTTAATTTTCGATATCATTGAGCATCCGTATTTTCAACGGCTAAGAAGAATTACCCAAATGGGATTTTCTAATTTGGTCTTTCCAGGTGCAAATCATACTCGTTTTCATCACGCCATTGGTTGTGTGCATTTAATGCAAAAAGCAGTTCAAGTATTGCGTTTTAAACAAGTTGAAATAACTAAAGAAGAAGAAAATGCATTATACATTGCTATTTTGTTACATGATATTGGGCATGGTGCTTTTTCGCATGCTTTAGAGCATAGTATTGTAAACAGAATTTCTCATGAAGAAATTTCATTAAAGTTTATGAGAAAACTAAATGCTGAATTTGAAGGAAAACTCAATTTGGCAATTACCATTTTTGAAGGAAAACATCCTAAGGAATTTTTATACCAATTAATTTCTAGTCAATTAGATATTGATCGTTTAGACTATTTAAAGCGAGATAGTTTTTATACAGGTGTTACCGAAGGGAATATATCTTCAGATCGATTGATAACGATGATGAACGTCAGAGAAAATCAATTGGTTATCGAGAAAAAAGGAATTTATTCTGTAGAAAAATTTTTAATTGCAAGACGTTTAATGTATTGGCAAGTCTACTTGCATAAAGCAGGCTTAGTGGCAGAAATTATGCTAGTAAATGTGTTAAAACGGGCTAAAGAATTAGCAGAACAAAATATAGTATTGTTTTCTAGTGGAGCACTACATTATTTCTTATATCAAGAAATAGATATTAATAATTTTTCTGCAGAAACATTAGAAATGTTTGCTAAATTAGATGATTACGATATTTTATCTGCTATAAAAGAATGGACTAATCACGAAGATAAAGTGTTGAGTATATTATCTAAAATGATTGTTGATAGGACTTTATTTAGAATTGAAATTCAAAAGAAACCATTTAGCAAAGCATATATTGAAAGGAAAACACAAAAAACAGCTAAGAAGTTTAATTTAAAAGAAAATGAAGCTCAATTTTTTGTGGTGGACAATTTTATTACCAATCAAGCGTATAGTTTAGATAAGCCAATAAAAATTTTAAATAAAAACGAAAAGTTAAAAGATATTGCGAAAGCTTCAGATCAATTAAATTTGCAAGCATTAACAAAACCAGTTGTAAAGTATTTTGTTTGCTATCCTAAATAGTAAATGTTAACAAAATCGTTTTATTTTTTTACTTTTGCGAAAGATGAAGTTTACAGCACAACAAATTGCAGATGTTCTAGAAGGAACTGTTCAGGGAAATCCTGAGGAAGAAGTGTTTAAACTTGCAAAGATTGAAGAAGGAGAAAAAGGAGCACTAACCTTTTTATCTAATCCCAAATACACTTCTTATTTATATAAAACAAAAGCATCTGTAGCTATTGTAAATACTAATTTTCAACCAGAAAAACCAATTACATCTACTTTAATTAAGGTAGAAGATCCTTATGGAGCTTTTTCTAAAATATTAACCTTTTACAACGAAGTAAAAAATAAT
The DNA here is from genome assembly GCA_964410075.1 of uncultured Polaribacter sp. GTDB lineage: Bacteria > Bacteroidota > Bacteroidia > Flavobacteriales > Flavobacteriaceae > Polaribacter. The sequence continues at coordinate 811 of CAYPHE010000232.1, read as the reverse complement.
AAACAGGGTAGAGAAACACCAGTTTTTATTGCAGATTCTGCTAAAATTGGAGAACAAGAATATATTGGGGCGTTTGCGTATATAGGAGAAAATGTAATACTTGGTAATAATGTAAAAATTTATCCAAATTCCTTTATTGGCGATAATTGTAAAATTGGAGAAAATTCTACTATTTTTTCTGGAGTAAAAATTTATTCAGATACAGAAATTGGAAAAAACTGTAAAATACATTCAAACGCAGTTATAGGTTCAGATGGTTTTGGTTTTGCACCTACAAAAAGCGGGGAATACGAAACAATTCCTCAAATAGGAAATGTTATTATTGAAGATAATGTAGATATAGGTGCTGCTACAACTGTAGACAGGGCTACAATGGGATCTACAATAATAAGAAAAGGAGTAAAATTAGATAATCAAATTCAAGTTGCCCATAATGTAGAAATAGGAAAGAATACCGTTATTGCATCACAAACAGGAATTGCAGGTTCTACCAAAATAGGAGAAGGCTGTATGATTGGTGGGCAAGTTGGTATTGGTGGACATATTAAAATTGGTAATAACGTAAAGATATTAGCAAAGGCAGGTGTTACAAAAAATATTAAAGATGGCAGTATGGTAAATGGAAATCCAGCAATTAATGTCATTCAACATAATAAAAACAACGTTCATTTAAAAAATCTTTCTAAGCTTGTAGCTAAGGTAGAAAAGATAGAAAAAGAAATAAATACTCAAAATCAGCTATAACCGATGAGTAACAAACAAACAACCATTCAAAAAGAAATTAGTTTATCTGGTGTTGGTTTACACACAG
>CAYPHE010000231.1:0-4341 GCA_964410075.1 uncultured Polaribacter sp. | reverse complement strand
TCTTTTATTGAATTATTAAAATCGATTCCTGTTTCAGTAGATTTTAGTAAATCAAAACCTCCAATTAGTTCCTTTGGATTTAAATCTCTCTTATTTTGGTTACAAGAAAAAAAGATAATATTAAATAAAACGAAAATTATTATAGAGTATTTAGAATATTTCATAATTTGATTGCATTAAAATTGTTCTTTTTTTAAAAATCAGCTCTTATCAAAAATATTATTTTTTAATATGAATTCATAACGATTAACGTTAAAAAAAGAGGTTCTTAATAGAACCTCTTATATATTATTTTGAAAAAATTTAATATTTTAATTTTTCATGTTTATCCCATAAACCCCAATAAGCTCCAACATCTCCTTCGTCTCCAACTTTCCATGATTCGTCAAAAGAAGAAAAATAATAGGTTTCTATATTTTCTTCTTGAGCCCAAAGTTGTGTATTTATAAAATATTGCATTGCATTTTCTTCAGAAGACACCGCGGCACCTTCATTACCACCTTGGCTTGGCCAACCTGTTTCTGTTATAATTATCTTTTTTCCTTTAGAAGAATCTTTTACTTGTGCATACATTCTTTGCATGTGTTGTAAAGAAAACTCTTGTGGACAGCCTTCCCAAAAGGGATAGCAATTCGATAAAATAACATCACAATTTTCAACCAATTCTGGATGTACCGAAAATTCGTAATAAGCATCTACATAACCAACAGTAACTTCTGGAATTGCTTTTTTTACTCTTTTAATATAAGCTAACAACTGGGCTAAAGTTAAATCGTTTCTGTACAACACTTCATTACCAACTGCTGCAATATCTACATAGCCTTTTTTTGCCAATGCAATTAATGCTTCTATTTCTTCCTCATTCTTTTCCAAATCATCACTAAGCCAAGCACCAACCATAGTTGTTAAACCATGTTTTTTTGCCATTTTTGGTACGTGTTCATTACCTTCTATACAAGAAAAAGATCGGATACTTTTTACATACGGTTTCAATATTTCTATTCTTCTTTCAACTTGCCTTTCTGTAATCGTATCTCCTGGCTCTTGCCCATCTTCATACATGCTAAAACAAATACCATGCATCCCATTTTCTAAAAATTCTCGCCATAATTTTTTTAATTCTTTTAAAGAATATATACTAAAATCTACACCTAATTCTTTAGATGCATTTTTAGAATGGTCTAGGCTAAAATGTTGTTCTTTTCTATATGACATTTTTATTATTTTTTATAATTCGCCCCTTCTTTTTACTAATGTTTCTTTAATTTCTTTTGCTCTTGACTCATTTAAGCTATATTTCCACATAATTACCATTGCAAGTGCTGCGGTAAATGCTGGTACTATAATATCTGCAATCCTAAGGTTATTCATGGTTTCTAATGTTTGCTCTGAAGCAGAAGGATCAAAACCAACTATACTTAAAATAACACCTCCAAGTACTAATGCGATAGATTGACCTATCTTAACCATTAACCAATAAATTGCACCAAATGTTCCTTCTTTTCTAGGCATTCCATTTTTTAGTTCATCCAAATCACACACATCTGCAGTCATAGACATCATTAGCGTAAACAACCCTCCCATTCCAAAAGCAAAAAACGGAATTGGTAAAAATATTAACCAAGGCACTCCTTCTCCTACATCTATACTAAACCAAGACATACCAATTGAATTTAACGTAGGGTCTAAGGTTTCGAAAATTGATGCAACTCCATTATTTAAACTTTGTCCTAAAGAAGTTTGATTAAAACTGCTATTTAACTCTTTGTCAAATCCCCACCACTTTAATATATAACCTATAATTGACAGAAAAGTAGAAATTAGAAATGCTTTTCTTTTTCCTAATTTAGTTGCCATTTTAGAAATTATTGGAATAATTATAATTGCAGTTATCAAAGCATTTATTGTATTAAACCAAGCTGGCCATGTACCTGCCAATTCATAACTACCATTATACATATAAAAAACAATAATAAAAACCCCAAATGCAGCAACTAACTGAAAGCCATTAAAAACAAGAAATGTAGCTCCACATAGTTTCATAAAAGGCTTGTTTTTAGAAACTTGAACAATTCCTTTCCAAAGTTCTTTCATGTTAGAACCTAAGGTTTTAAAATTTATTTCTTGTCTATTTTCCATGTTTGCAGAATCTATACCTCTACAAAACAATGCTGGTAGAATTCCGAATACAATACATAACCCCCCGACAATTAATGCCATTGTTCTAACGCCCTCTGTTTGGGTATTAAACATTTCTTTATCAGGTATAATAACATATAACCAAGGCACTATCATCCAAGCTATTTGTCCCATAATATTAGAAAAAGCCATTAAACGAGTTCTTTCATCATAATCTGAAGTCATTTCGTATCCAAGACCTACTAAAGGTGTAGCAAACATGGTATTTCCTATTAAAAATAATAACTGAATGATCATAACATGCCAAATGATGTAGCTTTGAGAAGCATTATCATCTATTTGCCACATCAGAAAAAATAAAACACCACTTATAATGGAACCTACAAAAATATAAGGTCTACGTCTACCCCATTTCGACTTTGTATTATCAGATATAAACCCCATAATTGGGTCTGTAATTGAATCGAATATTCTTGGCAAACCACCTAACAAACCAGCCCACAAAGGATCTACTCCCCAAGCAGTAAGTAAAAAGAATTGGATAAAAACACCTAACGTACCTGGTAAAATGTTTAATATAAACTGACCCGCACCGAAAGATGCTTTTTGAGCAAATGGTACTTTACCACTTTTTGATATTGATTTAGTTTGTGACATGATAGTTAAGATTTTTATTTTAAAATAATCGTCTGCAATGCCTGCGCATTAATAGTAATTTCGACTTCTTTTTCATCTAGCATTAATTTAAAATTCCTCTTTTCTAAACCCTCGTTAAAAGCAACAACAGTTATAGTTCCGTCTGGATTTTTTGCAGCTGTTATTTGTAAAGCTTTGTCAGAATTTTGTATATCTATAACCATAGCATCTGGTCTTATGTACTTGCTAAAATGTGCCATCACATAATACAAAGGCGTAAAATAAACTTCATCTGTTTCTGGTTTTACAATTATTGGTGCAATACACCAGTTTTTAAACCAGTTAGGCCCTCCTTTGGTATCTAAAATCATGTTCCAATCTACCCAACCATCTACCCAGTTGTTTAAACAACCTATAATATCTCTTGCATATCTATTTACTGGTGCATATTTTGGGTGTAAGTATTTTTCATCTTCAGCAGCCCAATCCCAACCCCAATCGGTTGCTTCTTTTTTCCAGTACCAAGCATCATCTTGCCAAACAGGAACTTGAGAATCTATACAACCTTCTGTTTCTATTAAAAATTTATTTGGAGCTTTGTTGTGTGCGTATTGTAAATCGTCTTCATAAATAGCATACGTACTTTCGTACCAGTGAATGGCAGTCCCATCAAAATATTTTGATGAATTTTCATCACGATACATTTCATCTACCCATTCTTTTAAACCAGCTCTGTTTTGATCGTATCCTAAAATAATTTTATCTCCATAACCATCTTTCTCTAGTTTCGGACCAAGATGAAACTCAACGAAGTCGGTCATTTCTTTTGGGGTAAAATGCATACTCTCCCAATTACTTCCGTTTCCGTGAGGCTCATTTTCTACTGTAAAACCCCAAATTGGAATTCCCTCAGCTTCGTATGCTGTTGTGTATTTAGAGAAAAACAACGCCCAAGTGTCATAATATTTCGGCAACAATTTTCCTGCAACCCAATCGTTATTATCTTTCATCCAAGGAGCGGCTGTCCATGGTGATGCAAACAGTTTAAAACCATCTTCTGAAACTGCTATTGCATCTTTAATCATTGGAATCAAATCGTCTTTATCTTCTTGTATGGTAAAATGCTCTAAGTTTACATCTCCTTCTACAGGGCTGTAAGAATATTGTGTTAAAGAAAAATCACAAGAATTCATATGTGTTCTTGCTAGCGAATAGTTTGCTCCTTCTTTAGAGAAGTAAGCTTGTAAAATAGTATCTCTATTTTTTTTACTTAATTGATTTAATAAATATGCTGACGACTCTGTAAAAGCGCCTCCAAAGCCAGTTATTTTTTGATACGTTTTAGTTGGGTTTATAACAACTGTTGATGGATTTTCAGTTTTTGAAAAATTGGTTACTTCTGTTAATTTATTTCCACTTTCGGAAGTTTCAAAAACGGTTACCTCTAAGGTATTATCAGTACAACTCATTATAAAAATTAAAAAAAAGAAACAATATACTAACCTGTTTTTCATGACCTTGTTATTTTGCGTATTCTACATTAGGTACCAAAACATCATTCATTAA
>CAYPHE010000230.1:0-4360 GCA_964410075.1 uncultured Polaribacter sp. | reverse complement strand
TGTATGGTGTACCAAAAAATAGAAAATAGACTAAGGACTAAGGACTAAGGACTAATTTACTGGTTTTTCAAAAAAAGTATCAGCCAACTTTTCTTTACTTAACAAAGGGAATGTGAATTGTGTGGGTTTTCTAGCTGGCTCAATCGGACTGCCATTTTTGTACTTTTTATACCAAGTAATTGCTTTTGGTAAAATTAAACCATTTACATTTTCCCAAGTTTTATAGCGAATCAATTTTACGGTATTACTCGGTTTCTTAGATTTAAAAGTTACGGTATATCCCAACCATTCCATTTGATAGGTTGTTGGGTTATAATAAATAAAGTAATTATCGTCTGGAGAAGTTCCTTTATCTGGATTATAAGAAATTTTATATCCCGGATAGTTTTTTCCTTCAAATTGCAAATCATCTACTTTTTGATAAGTAATACCATCATCTGCCAGCACAAATGGCATTGCATAGAAATAAAAAAATAAATTATAGTAAAAATCAGGATTCTTCTTAAAATCAACACCATCTTCTTTAGCTAACCAAGTTTCTTTTCCGTTAAATCCTAAATTGTATGTTGGTGAATTAATCACAATCTTTCTAGATTGCAAATCAGAAGTATGCACCTCATCTCCTAAATTAAAAGACAGTGTTTTGGTCTTTTTCCAAGTTTCTAAACCTCCATGTTTGCCAAATACATTAATTAAATCTTTAGGAATATTTTTGTTCGAAACCTCAATTTTTTCTGACTTTTCTATTTTTTTTGAAGCTTCGTTTTTACAAGAAAAAACGGTAATTATAATTAAAGCTAAAATTATTTTTTTCATTTTAGTTTGATTTGATTGTTGTTTGAAAAAAAAGTCGGTTTTTAATATTATTAATTACAAAAATAAGGTGTTTGAATTATATTTAAATTTGAGTGATTGCGTTAGGGATTGAAGCATTTGTTTGAGCTCTTTTTTCTTTTTCAGAAAAAAAGCGAGTGCTGAAAGCCCGTTAAAACGCCCAAAAAATAATAAAAAGTATCGCTCTTTAGCTAGATTAGTTCAACTTACATTTTTTACTAAATCTTAGCTTGATAGGTATATAAATCGTAATACCTTCCCTTTGAAGCTATCAATTCGTCGTGTGTTCCTCTTTCTAAAATATTACCAGCCTCTATGACTAAAATCTGATTGGCTTGCTTAATTGTACTTAATCGGTGCGCAATTACAATAGTAGTTCTGTCTTTTACCAATTTTGACAAACTTTTTTGAATTAATGCTTCACTTTCGGTATCTAAGCTAGAAGTTGCTTCATCTAAAATGATAATTTTAGGATCTGCTAAAATGGCTCTTGCAATTGCCAAACGCTGTCTTTGTCCTCCAGAAAGCTTTACACCTCTTTCGCCAATTAAAGTATCTAAGCCATTATCAAAACGATCTGTAAATTCATTTACATAAGCCGCCTTTACTGCATTTTGCAGCTCTTCTTCTGTAGCATTTGGTCTTGGAAATAGTATATTTTCTTTAATTGTTCCTTCAAACAGAAATTCATCTTGCAAAACAACTCCTAAATGCTTTCGATAGCTAGATAATTTTACTTTAGAAACATCATTATCATCAATAGTAATTTTACCAGATTTTGAGTTTAAAAAAGTAGCAGACAAACCTGCAATAGTAGATTTTCCTGAACCAGAACTGCCTACCAAAGCGGTTACTGTACCAGCAGGAACTTTAAAACTAATATTATTTAAAACTTCTTTTCCTTCTTCATAAGCAAAAGAAACATCATCAAAAATAAGTTCTCCTTTTACATTTTCTAAAACAATATTTCTTTCTGGGTTATCTTCTTCTGCATTCATATTCATTAACTCTTCCGTTCTATCTAAACCAGCTAATGCTTCTGTTAATTGACTTCCAATATTACTCATCTGTACGATTGGCGCAATCATAAAACCAAGTAATAGTGTAAACGAAAGAAAGTCTCCAATAGTTAGTTCTCCAGTCATAATTTTATAACCACCAATTCCCATAATTCCTGTAGATGCCAGCCCCAGTAAAAAAGTAGACGAACTGGTCATCAAAGCAGTTGCTGTTAAACTCTTTTTTACATTTTGAAACAATTCATCAACTCCTTTTTCAAAAGTTTCATTTTCTTGCTGTTCTGCGTTAAATGCTTTTATTACGCGAACACCCGCTAACGTTTCTGTTAATCTTCCTTTTACGTTGGCGTTAATTACACCTCTGTTTCTAAAAATAGGACGTATGTATTTGAATGCTTTTAAAGCTACTATTCCAAAAATTACCACAGGAACTAAAACAAACACTGTCATCGATACACTAATTCTTAATAATAAAACTAGAGAAATTACGGCCGTTATTGTTCCCCCAACCAATTGTACCAAACCAGTACCAATTAAATTACGCACGCCTTCTACATCGCTCATAATACGAGAAACCAAGGCTCCCGATTTTGTATTATCAAAAAAACTAATAGGAAGAGACAGTACTTTCTTTTGTACTTGAGCCCTTAACTCAGAAATTAAAAATTGCGCTTGAACACTTAATATTCTAGTCAATAAAAAAGAAGTTATTGCCTGAACCAAAATTGCCAATCCTACAATTAACAATAAATCATACAATTGATTATAATCTTCATTAGGAATTACCTCATCTAATAACTCCTTACTTTTCCAAGGCAATACTAAACTTGCTAACCTGCTTAGAACAATTAAGATTAAGCCAATAAAAACCAAATTTCTTTTTGGCCAAATAATGGTTTTAAAGGCTTTTAATATTGAAACTTTAGGTTTCTTTTGATTTATTTTTTTGGTTGCTAAATGCTCCATGTAAATATAAAATTTGACTATTTTTTTCTTGTTGCCAACTTTTATACTACTAAAATTGACCTTTTAACAAAGCTAAATTACAAAACAAAGAAAACTAAATTTTATGTTTCAGCTATATACCGCAAAACTAAAAATACTTTTAATGTATTCTTTAATTTACATGATAAATCAGAAGAAATTGAAATAAAAAAAGAATTAATTTTTTATAGGTAAGTATAGAGACAAAAAAACGCCTCTTAGCTAGAAGCGTTTAAGGGCTTTCACCCTCCTTTCTTTTTCGTACAAATTCTCCCTATTATTAAGTTATTTGAAGTTCAAATATATTTAGTCAACAAATAATACCATTACCTCTAAGGTGTACTTTTTTTACGTCTAACACGTAAAACTTTGCTTTTCTAGGTACTAGTTGAAATAAAGTAGTAGTTTTGCAAAAAATTAAATCATTTTTAATGATAAGTACAATTATAAAAATACAAAATACACCATGTGGTATGTTTCTAACTAAAAACTGGAAAACGAAGAGCGTTATTATTCATTTAAGTATATAAATAAGATAAAAAATATTTATTTATAAAGGCGTTCATTAATTTGAGCGCCTTTTTTTTATTAAATTTTTAATTTTAAAATAATTACAATTAAAACATTTTTGAAAAATAACCACCTGACTAACAAACAACTACATTACTTCAAAAAACTATGCATTCTTTGAAGTAGAAATCTACTGCCTAAAAAATTATAAGTTATTGATTTTCAGTTATTTATTTTTATTTTTTTGTTGTTTTATTAAAAAATAAATATACATTTGCACCGTGAAATACAATAATTAAGAAAAAAGAAATGAGTACATTTTTAAATACATCATTGGAAAATATAAAAAGAAAAAAGGTGCTATATCTATAAATTAATATTTATGATATACAGTAAAAAAAGGCACCAATTATTGGTGCCTTTTTTGTTTTACAAAATGTAAAAATGTTACGGCATAATAATTGATAATTTCTATAATATAAATGGAAAAATCACTTAAAAAAATTTGCACAATTCCTAGATTATTCGTATATTAAAGTAAAGAAAAAAAGAAGACTATGAAACCAACAAAAGAACAAAAAATAACTGATTGTAAGTGTTTACTCAAAAAAACACTACGCTTACTAAATGCTACTTTTTATTCCCTTAAAATAAATCTATTTTAGAACTAGGGTAATAGTATTTACTAGCAAAGTATATACATCAATTTTTACGATTTACATTTTTCTTAGAAAAAGCTAATATTTCTAAAGGCCATAGAAGTATATCAGCTGATTAGCGAGTACTTAAGAAAAATGAGTCTGCAAGCTACAGACTACCCTGAAAGAATTCGGGATGAGACTTCATTGCAAGCTACACTGAACTTCACACAAATTCTACTCAGACAACAACCGCTGTTTTTACGGCAAAGGATAACTATGTCCAAATTTTAACTAAAAAATTATGAAAACTATAAATATAAAAACGATTTTAGTAATTGCATTTTTAACCATTTTTACAACCGCTTGTACTGA
>CAYPHE010000229.1:0-4462 GCA_964410075.1 uncultured Polaribacter sp. | reverse complement strand
TGGTGGGCGCGAAGGGATTCGAACCCCTGACCCCTTGGGTGTAAACCAAGTGCTCTGAACCAACTGAGCTACGCGCCCCTGCGTGATTGCGGATGCAAATATAGAATAGATTTTGTTTCTGCCAAAAGAAAAAAGAATTTATTTTAAATAATTTCTGCAACTACAAATGTGCTACCTCCAATATATATTACATCTTTAGTATTTGCATTTTCTTTTGCTTGTTGAAAAGCTTCTTTTACAGACGAAAATGTTTTTCCAGAAAGTTTAAATTCATTAGCTTTTTTTGCTAAATCTCTCTCGGGTAAACCTCTTGAAATATTTGGTTTACAGAAATAATAGGTTGCCTTTTTAGGGAATAATGTTAGTATTTTAGATAAATCTTTATCAGAAACAACTCCTAAAACAATATGAAGATTTTCATATTTTTCGTTAAATAATTGTTGAGTTACAATTTGTAAGCCTTCTTTATTATGTGCTGTGTCACAAATTATTTTAGGTTCATCTTGTAAAATTTGCCATCTTCCTTTAAGGTTTGTGTTTTTTACAACATTTAATAATCCGTTTTTAATGTGATTTTCATTAACATTAAAATAAGGTAAATGTTTAATAGTATTAACAGCCGTATTTGCATTGTTTTTCTGGTAGTTCCCGAGTAAATCGGTTTGATAATTTTTAAAAGATACAGAAGCAAAATGAATTGGAGAATTGGTTTCTTTTGCTTTTTTAGTAAAAACAGGAGTTGTTTCTTCTTGTTTTTCTCCAATTACAACAGGAATATTATTTTTTATAATTCCTGCTTTTTCAAAAGCAATTTCAGGTAAGGTTTCCCCTAAAAATTGTGTGTGATCTAAACCAATGTTGGTAATTACAGAAAGCAAAGGCGTAATAATATTTGTAGAATCTAATCTACCGCCTAAACCTACTTCAATAATTGCAATATCTACTTTTTTATCTGCAAAGTAATTAAACGCTAAACCTACTGTCATTTCAAAAAAAGACAAGTGTTGTTTTTCTAAAAAAGGTTTGTGTTTAAGTATGAATTTATGAACGTACTCTTCTGAAATTTCACTACCATTAATACGAATGCGTTCTGTAAAATTTTTTAAATGTGGAGAGGTGTATAACCCTACTTTATAGCCTGCCTCTTGTAAAATAGAAGCCAACATATGACTTGTAGAACCCTTTCCGTTAGTTCCACCAACATGAATGCTTTTAAATTTATGTTCTGGTTGATTGAGTTCTTTTGTAAAAGCTAAGATGTTGGTTAAATCTTTTTTAAATGCAATTTTACCTTGTTTTTGATACATTGGTAATTGCGAGAACATCCAGTTTATTGTTTCTTCGTAGGTCATGAAATTGAAAAAAATCTATCCTTTTTTTAGAAACAAAAATAACCTATTATTGAGTTAAAGAAAACTTATAAATAATAGTTCCGGTTTGCTTTTGAGGAGCTTTGTTATCTGCATTCCATTTTGTTGCTAAAGCAGCCTTTTTTGCAGGTCCTAATAAGCACGGTGCTGAATTGGTAGTACCTTTTACACCAGGTAAAGCATATATTACTTTACCAGATTTATCTACTTGAATACGAACAACAACAATGCCTTCTTCTTGACAATTGGGTTGTTGTTTGGGTTTAGATAAGGCATTTCTTCCTGCTAAATTGTAATTTCCTCCAGAGCCAGAACTTGTACTTCCATAATATTTAGAAGAATTTTCATCGCCATTTTGTTTGCCTTTTGTTCCTTCTATAACATCGTCGCCTTCTCCGTTTTGTTTTCCATCTGTAGCATTGCCATTTAATAAATTATTTAAAGCATCTTGATTTTCTTTAGATGGTTTAGGTTTTGGCTTTTCTACTGGTTTTACTTCTTTAGTTTTTTCTGGAGTTTCTTTTTTAGGTTCTGGTTTTTCAACTGGTTTTTTTGTGATTTCTTTTTTTATTTCCTCTTTCTCGATAACAGGAACATCTTCTTTAGTATCTTCTGTAATAACGTCTTCTTTTATTATTTCTTTAGTTGCTGTTTTTTCAACGGGTTGTGTTTTTTCTACAACTTGTTCTTGAGGTTCTTCAACTTTTGGTGTTGCGGATTTTTTTGTTTTAGTTACTGGCTCTCCTTTTCCAACATTAGAATCTCCAAAATTGATTGCTACTCCGTATTCTTCTGGAGGATCTAAATACGTCATCCCAAATTTTATGATACCAAGGGCAATTAGCAATAAAATTATTGCGGTTATTACTGCCGATTTTCGTTGGTGTTTGGTGCGTAACATTTTTAACTTTCTTGACTTTTATTTGGTTTTCAATAGCTTTTATAAAATTGTTTTGCGTTAGGGATTGAAGCGGCATCCTTTTTTTATTCTGAAACTTCAGAAGAAAAAAAGATATAGCGTAAAGCCCGCTCGAACGCCCAAAAAATTATTTTCCTTTTACTGCTAAAATCATTTTTAATTTGTTTTTATTAGCAATGTCTATAACTTGCATTACATTTTTATACGCTACATTTTGATCGCCTCTAATAACAACTGTTTTCTTTTTATCAGATCCGACACTTTTTAAGATTTCTAGTTCTAAGTCAGCCGAGTTGACTTTGGTTTTATCAATATAAAATTGTGATTCGCCTTTAATGGTAACTGCAACGGAAGTACTGTTTTCTGTTTTTCCTCCAGCTTTTGGTAGTATAACGTCAATAGCACTAACGGTTACTAAGGTAGAAGTAAGCATAAAAAAGATGAGCAGTAAAAAGACAATATCTGTCATAGACGACATATTAAATGACGGGTCTACTTTATTTCTTCCTCTTAGGTTCATTTTATTTATTTAAAAATTGAAGGATTAAAAGATTTAAAAACTAAGAAATGATAAATACAAGGAGATTTAAATCTTTTAATTTTTAATCTTAGAATCTTTTAATAAGTTACACGGGTTCATTTAATAAATCTAAAAACTCAACGGATTTGGCTTCCATTAAATAGACTACTTTGTTTGTTTTTGCTACCAAATGGTTATAGGTAATGTAGGCAATAATTCCTACAATTAAACCAGCAACCGTGGTTGTCATGGCTGTATATAAACCGTCTGAAAGCATTTTTATGTCTATTTGACCGCCAGCATTTGCAATTTCATGTATGGCAACAATCATTCCAATAACGGTTCCTAAAAAACCAATCATTGGGGCTGCACCAGAAATGGTTGCTAAAATACTAACGTTTTTTTCTAATTGATATACTTCTAGTTTTCCAGCGGTTTCAATAGCTGTATTAATATCGTCTAAAGGTTTTCCTATTCTAGAAATTCCTTTGTCTATTAAGCGAGCAGTAGGCGTATTTTTACTTTTACACAATGCTGTTGCAGATTCTAGTTTGCCTTCAGAAACATATTCGCGAATTTGATTCATAAAGTTTTTATCTAGTTTTGAAGCAGATTTGATTGCAAAAAAACGTTCGAAATAAATGAATAGTGCAGTTGCGAGTAAAACAAATAACAAAGCAATAATTATTTGTCCGCCAGTACCACCGTCTAAGATTAATTGATAAATAGAAAGTGTTTTTTCTTCTGAAACAGTTGCTGTTACTAAATCTGTATTTTCCTGAAAAAGAGAAATCATGTGCAAGTTATATTTTTTCTTTTAACGCCTATTTTAGGTTTAAATTGTGTGATTCATTGATATAAAAAATGCCATCCTATAAAAATAAAATGACATTGTATTTATTTTTTATTTCATTATAAATTAGATAAACATTCTAATTACTACAAATGCAGCCGAACCTACTAAGAAGCCAATTAAAGCCAACCAAGAGATTTTTTTCAAATACCAGAAAAAATCTATTTTTTCCATTCCCATAGCAACTACACCAGCAGCAGATCCAATAATTAACATACTTCCACCTGTTCCTGCAGAAAATGCAATAAAATGCCATAAAGGATTATCTAAAGGTTCTGAAAACATACCCAAACTTGCGGCAACCAAAGGAACGTTGTCAATTACTGCAGAACCAATTCCTAATAAAATAACTACTAAATCAGATACTTTTGTACCATCAGTTTCTGTTCCTATTAGTGGAATTCCTTCTTTTAAACTATCTGCAAAGTTGAATAAAATACCTAAAGATTCTAAAGCAGCTACAGCCATTAAAATACCTAAGAAAAATAAAATACTTGGCATTTCTATTTTAGATAAAGAGTGGTGCACAGGACTATGGTGTGCGTGTTCTTGAGATTCTCCGTCTGTATCTACATTTGTTAAAGATATTTTTGTTCTGCTATAAATTTCTGCAAATGTTGCTACAATACCTAAAGATAACATCATACCAACATAAGGAGGTAAGTGTGTTACAGTTTTAAAAACAGGTACAAATAAAATTGCTCCTAAACCTAAGTACAACATTTTGGCGCTATGTGGGCTTTTTGGTTTTTCAACTTCGTTTTCATCAAAATCTATTTCTCCTTTAAAAGCAGGTAAAA
>CAYPHE010000228.1:0-4502 GCA_964410075.1 uncultured Polaribacter sp. | reverse complement strand
TAATAAATCAATATTGGAGCACTTGCCAAATTGCGAAATAATCGAATTTGAAAATTGTGGTCATTTCCCTGAACTTGAAGATACAAATAGATATATTGGACTCTTAAATGAAAAGTTAAGCTTATAAAAATACATGGCATTACACTGTAAATAATTTATCAATAATTCTAACATATTATGAATTTCTTCTCGGACTTTTCATCTGTGATTTATTTGGTAAATTTAGTATTAAAATTAAGCAACAAAGTTTATATTACTATGTTGTTTACAATTACAGAAAATGAAAAAAATATCAGAAGAGTTAAAAAGATACAACCCCTCTTTTTCAGAAAAAGAAATTAAAGAAGGATTGTTATTATTTGAAGAAAAAGAATTTAAAGCAAATTCTCTAATTTCTAAAATTGGAGATATTTGTAACTATATTTTTTTTGCCGAATCATCAGTTACAAGATGTTTTATGTTGATTCAGACGGACAAGAACAAACACTTTGGATGAAACCTGAAAAAACTTTTATAACAGAATATAAAAGTTTTGCAAATGAAGATAAATCGCAGTTTTCATTACAGTTTTATGAAGATACTAAAGTACTTATGATTTCAAGAAAAAATCTTTTACATCTTTATAGCACATCAAAAAATTGGGCGCTTTTTGGAATTTTTCTTACAGAAAAAGTACATATTACACTCATTGACGTATTTGTGAATCTGATTTCAAATGATGCTACAAGAAATTATCAGTATATAGAATATGCCTTTCCGAGATTTATTCAAGTAGCCCCTTTAAAAGATATTGCTTCTATGTTACAAATATCTCAAGTTAGCCTTTCAAGAATTAGAGCAGGTAATCAGCTTAAAAAGTAATTTTTTAACATATGTAAAGTCGATTTATTTAACACTTGTGTTTCTTTGTTGTTTTTAAATACATAATTGAATACAAATGAAAACAAACATATTAATTTTACTATTTATGACAAGTTTATCTGCAACGGCGCAAAAGGGTATCGCTAAAACCTCAAAAAAAACGTTTAATCGCACAACAGAAATATATCAATATATTGATGCGAAACCATCTGTTATATGGTCATTGCTTACCAATGCTTCCGATTTCTCAAGATGGAATTCAACTGTTGCTTCTATAGAAGGAAATATAAAGAAAGGAGAAAAAATAAAACTGAAAAGTAATCTCGATACAAATAGGACATTTAAATTAAAAGTAAAAGAGTTTATTCCTAATAAAAAATTAGTATGGGGAGATGTTATGGGAAAAAGAACATATAGTTTACAAAAAGAGGGAACGAAAACACTTTTTTTAATGACTGAAAGAATAAGAGGTTTTATGTTTCCATTGTTTGCTAATAAAATTCCATCTTTTGATGAATCTTTTGAACGTTTTGTAGCTGACTTAAAAAAGGAAGCAGAATCAAAATAGTTACTAATGAATATTTAGATTTTATAGCTCTTTGTCTTAAAGGAAAATGATATAACACTCTATAATTTATTGCTAGATTTTAGTCTAATAAAGAAAATCTTGTCAGACTTTTTATTGGTTTTTATTTCCTAAATTGGGGACTTAAAACTCGCAATAAATCGTATTAAATAACGTATAAAACTGAATGCAAAAAGTAGAAAAGTTTTCACCAGAGATTAATAAAGTGTATTTTATAGAAAATCATACTCTTATTCATATTCTTTCTGGAAAAGGAAGTATTCAAGTTGATTTTAAGAACTATTTCGATTGGCAGGAAAAAGCGATTTTTCTAGAAAAAGGACAGTATATTAAATTTTTGTCGGATGATTTTATAGTTAGAAGAATAGAATTTTCAAATGAAAAAAAATTTTATGACAGTGATGTAAGAGTGTTATTCAAACATTTAATTTCATTAGGTTATATAGATTTATTAGAGTGTGAAGAATGTAACTCTTTTCTATCTGAAACTGCCTTAACTCAAAATTCAGCTGACATAATTGATATTTCTTCTAAGCAATGGTTTTGGCAAAACCCTTTTAAAGCCAATAAAGAAGAATATCAAGTTATTTTTGATGCTAAAGAAGTCATTGATAAAGAATATTCAAATAAATTAACAAGTATTGATTTGGTGAATCTAATTAATGACCGAGGATACAATGCTCAAGCATTAATTAAAAATAAAGTTGGTTTATCAGTTAAAAATTTAATGGCATCTAAAAAGCTTCAAGAAAGCTTAAAAGAAGTTGCATTTACTAATAAAAATATTCAAGAGATTTCTTATGATTTAGGGTATAAAGATGATGCTTATTTCAATAGAGTCTTTAAAAAATCAATTGGTCAAACACCAAAACAGTTTCGAGAAAATTTTGATTTTAAAAATAGAGATTTATTTTCTCAAGATATTATAGATTTACTTCAAAAATATCATACTAAAGAAAGATCTCTTGAATTTTATGCAGATAAAATGAACCTTTCTATTAAAGCGTTGTCTAATAAAGTTAGTGCTAAAATGAATACTTCTATTGGTCAGCTAATACGTTTAGAATTAATTAATTCTGCTAAATTAATGTTATTAGAAGATCAGTCTATAGTAGATATTTCTAGACAATTAGGCTTTGAAGAGCCGAATCACTTTTCTAGGTTTTTTAAACACTATTCAAAAATAACTCCAACAGAATTCAAATTAAAAAAGTACAATTCTTAGTCTTTTTTTTGTAACATCATAATTTTAGTACTATCTCATCTTTGTGGTATAATAATCATAAAAGACAACAACGCTATACTAAATAATGTAATAGATAAAACTTGAAGAACTTATTAAAAGGTAAAAATAAGTTGGCTCAATTTTTAAAATACAAGTAATAGTGTATGTGTTTTTTG
This sequence comes from uncultured Polaribacter sp., assembly GCA_964410075.1. Taxonomy (GTDB): domain Bacteria; phylum Bacteroidota; class Bacteroidia; order Flavobacteriales; family Flavobacteriaceae; genus Polaribacter. The sequence goes on along the minus strand of CAYPHE010000228.1, from coordinate 1,654 downwards.
TTTAAAACCCATAAAAGATGAAAACATCTAATTCGTACTATATGAATGAAGCTATAACGCTTGCACACCAATGTTTAAAAGATAAACTAAGGTCTCCTTTTGGATGTGTGGTCATTCATGAAAATAGAATTGTAGGTATTGGCAAAGAAGCCATTAAAGTTAAAAACGATCCTACGGCGCATGCAGAAATAGAAGCAATAAGAGATGCTTCTCAAACCTTAAAAACTATCGATTTAAGTGACTGTATACTTTTTACAAGTAGCGAGCCTTGTTCTATGTGCTTGTCTGCAATACACTGGTCGCAAATAAAAACAGTTTACTATTCGTGTTCAAGAAAAGACGTATTTAGTTTTGGACTGCCAGATTCATTTGAGTTAGTTCAAAAAAGAGAAAATCTTAATAAAGACAATCTTAAAAAGTTTGAAATGATTCAAATTAAGAATGATAAAGCAATACAAGTATTTAAAGAATGGAGATCTAAACAGAAAGAAAAGTGTTTGGTTTAAGAAAAAAAAGTCAACCTAATTAATAATTGGTTTTATTTAAAAACTTAGTTATTAGATAGGTAGAGGTGTTCAAAAGACTTTAGAGTAAAAAAGTACAATTCTTAGTCCTTTTTTGGTAGCATCTTAACTTTAATTCTGTTTCATCTTTGCAGTATAATAATTACAACAAAATAAAAAACAACAATTAAAAACAACAAAATGAAAAATTTAGTAAAAACAACAATTTTAGGATTAGCATTAGTAATAAGCTCAGTGGTATTTGCTCAAGATAACAAAGCAAATAACATAGACAATAGTAACATTGCATTACAAGGGTATAGTCCTGTATCGTATTTAGATTTAGGATTAGCTCAAATAGGTAACAAGAATTTTAAATCAGAATACAATAAAGTAAACTATTACTTTACATCAGCAGAACAAAAAGCAACTTTTGATAAAAACCCTGCTAAATATATGCCAGAGTTTGGTGGATTTTGTGCATTTGGGATATATGCAGGAGCAAAATTTAGAGTAGACCCAAATAAATTTATTGTAGCAGATGGCAAATATTACCTGTATTTAAACAATGTCGAATTAGACGCTAAACAATTATGGTTAGCAGAAAACAACCACAATAAATTGAAAAAAGTAGCGGACAAAAACTGGGAGAAATTAAGTAAAACACACAATTAATAAATAAACAGAAATTAACAAATAAAACTAATAATTATGAAATTTATAACAAAAAGAATACACGCGTTTTTAGATTATCCTGTAGCTGTAGCATTAATAACACTTCCTTTTTTATTAGGACTAGGAAATTCAAATCCTTTAGCATTACAATTATCTGTTGCAACAGGAGTAGCAGCTTTAATTTTAACAATACTAACAGACCATCATTTAGGGATTATTAAAGTACTGTCTTATAAATTACATTTAACAGTAGATTTTTTAGTAGCATTGGTCTTTATAATAGCTCCTTTTATTTTTTCATTTGAAGGCATAGATGCTTATTATTACTGGGCAAACGGAATTGCAGTTTTAGTAGTAGTTAGTTTACATAAATCTGAAGCAACAGCTTAAAAATAGCGTTTACTAACAATATGTATAAGTAATAGCAATTTGAATTTTAATTCAAGTTGCTATTACTTTTTATATGTAATTTTTTT
>CAYPHE010000227.1:0-4520 GCA_964410075.1 uncultured Polaribacter sp. | reverse complement strand
TCATGGAATGAGCGTGAAATCACTTCCATTTGTTGTTCTTTTGTTAATCTGATAAAGTTTACCGCGTAACCAGAAACCCTAATGGTTAATTGTGGGTGATTTTCTGGATGCTCCATAGCATCTAACAATGTTTCTTTATCTAAAACATTAACATTTAAATGCTGAGCACCATGTTTAAAATATCCTGTAAGTGCAGTTACCATGTTCTGTATTTGAACTTCTTTAGAACTTCCTAAAGATTTTGGAACAATAGAAAACGTATTTGAAATACCATCTTGTGCATCTTCATAATTAATTTTGGCTACCGAATTTAAAGAAGCTATTGCACCTGTTGTATCTCTTCCGTGCATTGGATTCGCACCTGGAGCAAAAGCCACTCCTGAAAGTCTTCCGTCTGGAGTTGCACCTGTTTTTTTACCATAAACTACGTTTGAAGTAATGGTTAATACTGATAATGTTGGTGCCGCATTTTTATAAACCGCTAGCTTTTTCAATTCTTCATTAAAATCGTGAACCGCATTTTTTGCAAACACATCTACATTATCATCGTCATTTCCGTATTTAGGGAAATCTCCTTCAATAATAAAATCTACTGTTAATCCTTTTTCATTTCGAATTGGTTTCACTTTTGCATATTTTATAGCTGAAAGCGAATCTGCCACAATAGATAATCCTGCAATTCCGTAAGCAATATTAATTTCTGGATTGGTATCTATTAATGCCATTTGTGCTTTTTCATAGTAGTATTTATCGTGCATGTAATGGATAATATTCATCGCATCGTTGTACACTTTAGCTACTTTTTTCATAGCTATTTTAAAGTTTTCCATTACTTTGTTAATGTCTAACACTTCACAATTACAAGGTTCAATACCATCAATCATTTGCGTACCTGTAATTTCACATTTCCCGCCATTAATAGCTAGCAATAATGTTTTTGAAAGATTGGTTCTCGCTCCAAAAAACTGAATCTGTTTTCCAATTTCTTGATACGAAACACAACACGCAATTCCGTAATCATCAGAACCTCTAAAACCACGCATTAAATCGTCATTTTCAAATTGAATAGACGACGTATCTATAGCTACTTTAGCACAGAAATTTTTAAAATTTTGTGGTAATAATGGAGACCATAATACGGTAATATTTGGTTCTGGTGATGGACCTAAATTGTAAAGCGTATGTAAGAAACGAAATGCAGTTTTGGTCACTTTTGTTCTTCCATCATTTAACATACCACCAATTGCTTCAGTAACCCAAGTTGGGTCTCCAGCAAAAATTTCGTCGTAAGCTGCCATTCTTAAATGGCGAACCATACGCAACTTCATTACAAATTGATCTATATATTCTTGTGCTTCTTCTTCTGAAATAACACCTGCTAATAAATCTTTTTCAATAAAAACATCTAAAAAAGTAGCCACATTACCTAAAGACATTGCAGCACCATCTTGTTCTTTTACAGCTGCTAAATAAGCCATATATGTCCATTGCACTGCTTCTTGAGCATTTTCTGCAGGTCTGTTTAATTCTAAATTGTAATAGTTACCCATTACAATCATATCTTTTAATGCCTTAATTTGCTCAGATACTTCTTCTCTTAAACGAATAACAGCATCTGTCATTGGTCCAGAAATGTTAGCCAAGTCCTTTTGCTTTTCTTCTATAAGTCTATCTATTCCGTATAACGCAATTCTTCTATAATCGCCTATAATTCTTCCACGAGCATAATTATCTGGTAAACCCGTTAAAAATCCTAAAGAACGAAACTTTCTAATTTCTGCATTATATGCATCAAAAACACCATCGTTATGTGTTTTTACATAATTAGAAAATAAGGTGTTTATCGCTTCACTTGGTTGTAAACCATGTTCTTGTAATGCTTTTTGTACTACTTTGTAACCTCCATAAGGTTTCATAGCTCTTTTTAATAAAGCATCGGTTTGTAGCCCAACAATAACTTCATTTTCTTTATCTATATAGCCTGCTTTAAAACTAGTTAGACCAGAAATTGTTGCTGTATCTACAGAATGTACTCCATTATTTTGGCGTTCTACTTTCATAGCAGCTTTACAAACTTGCCAAAGTTTTTGAGTTCTTTTTGAACTTCCTACCAAAAAGCTATCATCTCCATGATAAGGAGTAATGTTTTTTACTACAAAATCTTTTACGTTAATAGTGCTGTTCCAAATTCCTTGATTGAATTTTTTTTCTTCTGGTTTTTCTAATACTAATTCTTCTAATTGCATGACCTTATGTTTTTTATGTTTCTGTTCTTTCGTTTTACGAGATAAAATTAGGAACCAAAAAAGCCTTAAAACATGATAAAAGTTAGGTTTCAAAAAAAACTTAAGAAAACGTTTTAGCTGTGTTTCTTTTTGAAGCTGTTTCCCGCTTTCCGCACTCGCTTTTTTTATTGTTGTCTTTATAACAACAATAAAAAGAGCTCAAACAAATGCTGCAATCGGGGCTAAACTTACTTGTAAACGAATTGATTTTTTCAAACAAAAGTGTCTATGTATTGGCAAATTGCTTAAAAAATATACCTTTGCAAAACAATCAAAACGAAAATATAAAGTGATCTAGTGTTATATAAACGCTGTCAACTTTATAACTTATAAACTTTACAACTTAAAATTAGTATAGCATGCAACTGTACAATAAATTAAGCGCTAAAGAACGCGCAGCACTAATTGATGCTGCTGGTAAAGACCGCATCACCATTTCTTTTTATCAATACCACAACATTAAAAATCCTCAAATTTTAAGAGATAAGCTTTTTTTAGAGTGGAATTCGCTAGATGTTTTGGGTAGAATTTATGTTTCTTACGAAGGCATTAATGCACAATTATCTGTACCATCAGAAAATTTTTACGCTTTAAAAGATCAATTAGACAGCATCTCCTTCCTTAAAGATATTCGTTTAAATGTTGCTATTGAGCAAAACAACAAGTCTTTTTTAAAGTTAAAAGTAAAAGTTCGCCAAAAAATTGTTGCAGATGGGTTAAACGATGAAACCTTTGATGTAACCAATAAAGGCGTGCATTTAAATGCAGAAGAATTTAATCAGATGTTGGCAAATCCAGACACCGTTTGTGTGGATATGCGAAATCATTACGAAAGTGAAATTGGCCATTTTGATGGAGCGGTCACACCAGATGTAGATACATTTCGAGACTCTTTAGACATTATTGAAGCAGATCTAAAAGACCATAAAGAAGATAAAAACTTATTGATGTATTGTACAGGAGGAATTCGTTGCGAAAAAGCCTCAGCTTACTACAAACACAAGGGATTTAAAAATGTTTTTCAATTAGAAGGTGGTATTATAGAATACACACGTCAAGTAAATGAAAAAGGCTTAGAAAATAAATTTATTGGAAAGAATTTTGTGTTTGATCATAGAAGAGCAGAAAAAATTTCTGATGATGTAATAGCCAATTGCCACCAGTGTGGAAAGTCTTGTGATACACATACCAATTGTGCTAATGAAGCTTGTCATTTACTGTTTATTCAGTGTGATGAATGTGCTGAAAAAATGGAAAATACTTGTTCAGAAGAATGTCAAGATATTATTCACTTATCGTATGAAGAGCAAAAAGAATTACGAAAAGGAAAGGGAAACAGCAACAAGATTTTCAAAAAAGGAAGATCAGAAAAGTTGAAGTTTAAAAATTAGATTTTTGCTACGCTATTTTAGTTGTCATTTTTTCACTTTTCCTTGTCATTTCAATTTCATATCTTTACTAATTATGCAATATTCATAAATTTTATTGCAACTATTTGATTATCAATCTAAATAAAAGTTTATAGCGTTTTATAAATTAGTTTTATTGATTACTAATAACTAAAAACTAACGACTATAAACTAACCTAATATATGGCATGTGGAAGTTGTGGAACTACAGAAAATGGGGTTCCAAGAGGATGTAAAAGTAACGGAAATTGTGGTACTGGCACTTGTGGTAGTGGAAGTAACAAATTAAATGTTTTTGATTGGTTGGCAAACATGACCTTGCCTAGTGGACAAGAACGTTTTAATATTTTTGAAGTTCGTTTTAAAAACGGAAGAAAGCATTTTTATAAAAACCCAGATAATATTCCCATTACTATGGGAGATATTGTTACTGTAGAAGGAAATCCAGGACACGATGTTGGAACCGTTTCTTTAGCTGGAGAATTGGTAAAAGTGCAAATGAAAAAAAGAAAAGTTGCACACGACAGCGAAGAGGTAAAAAAAATCTACCGAAAATCTTCTCAAAAAGACATTGACATTTGGCAACAAGCTAGAGCAAAAGAAGAAGAAACACAGCGCAGAGGAAGAGAAATTTTAGGTCGTTTAGGTCTAAAAATGAAATTATCTGACGTAGAATACCAAGGAGACGGAAACAAAGCTACTTTTTATTACACTGCAGATGCTCGTGTTGATTTTAGACAACTAATTAGAGATTTAGCAAGTGCATTTTCTATTCGTGTAGAAATGAAACAAGTAGGTGCAAGGCAAGAAGCTGCCAGATTAGGTG
>CAYPHE010000226.1:0-4521 GCA_964410075.1 uncultured Polaribacter sp. | reverse complement strand
TTTTTTTAGTGATTTTCTTTTAACAAATCTGGAAACTTAGCCTTAAAGCGATTTAGCCTTGGTATAGATACCGATTTTACATAAGGTTGATTCGGATTTCGTTTTTCAAAATCTTGGTGATAATCTTCTGCTTTGTAAAATTTAGTAAATTTAGTTACCTCTGTAGCTATTTTTCCGTTATACTTTGTTTTATTTAATTCTTCTATTTTATTTTTAATAATTTCTTTTTCGTTATTATTTTCATAAAAAGCAATAGAACGGTACTGCGTCCCATAATCTGGATGTTGCCCGTTTACCGTTGTAGGATCATGTGATCCAAAAAAAACATCAACTAAAGTGGCAAAAGAAACAACTTCAGAATCGTAATACACGGCAACTGTTTCCGCATGACCTGTTTTTCCTGATCCTATTTTTGAATAAGTTGGGTTAATTGTATTACCACCTGCATAACCAGAAACAGCTTCTTCTACACCTTCTACACTTTCGAAAATAGCTTCTACACACCAAAAACAGCCACTAGCAAAATAAGCTACTTTTGTAGTTTTTGGTTTTTCTAAAAAATCACTTTTCTTGTCTTTTTTATTTATAGTATTGGCACTAGCAGTCAACACAAAAAACAAACTTAATATTGTAAAAATTCTCATAATAATATCTAATTTTAAAAAATTGCATCAAAAGTAAAACTCTTGATGCAATATAAATAACTGAAATTTTAATTCGATTTCTAAAATCGAAACAGTAATATAGTCGTTAAAAATAGAACTTATTACAATGCTGTTTACAACTTTAGTATATAATTAATAAACTTTGTTGTAGAACTCTTAACGTATCGTTATTTTTGTTGGCGTAAAGTTATTTTATGGAGCATTTTATCGTTTCTGCACGTAAATATCGTCCTCAATATTTTAAAGATGTTGTTGGGCAACAAGCTATTACCAATACTTTAGAAAATGCTATTCAAAATAATCACTTAGCACAAGCTTTATTATTTACTGGACCTCGTGGTGTTGGTAAAACCTCTTGTGCAAGAATTTTAGCAAAAACGATAAATCAACAAGATGCAGAATTTAAAGAAGATGAAGATTTTGCGTTTAATATTTTTGAATTAGATGCCGCTTCTAACAATTCTGTTGATGACATTAGAAGTTTAACAGATCAAGTTCGTATACCTCCTCAAACAGGAAAATACAAAGTCTATATTATTGATGAGGTACATATGCTTTCACAAGCAGCTTTTAATGCGTTTTTAAAAACCTTAGAAGAACCTCCTGCTCACGCTATTTTTATTTTAGCAACTACAGAAAAACATAAAATTATTCCAACAATTTTATCTCGTTGTCAAATTTTTGACTTTAAAAGAATTGGGGTTTTAGATGCTAAAAACTATTTAAAAACCATTTGTGAAAAAGAAAATATTACTGCAGAAGATGATGCTTTGCATATTATTGCACAAAAAGCAGATGGTGCTATGCGAGACGCTTTATCTATTTTTGATAGAGTAGTTAGTTTTTCGGGAAGTAATTTAACAAGGGAAGCTGTTACACAGAATTTAAATGTGTTAGATTACGATACGTATTTTAACATGACCAATTTGTTACTTGAAAATAACATTCCGCAAGTATTAACTAGTTTTAATGAAATATTAGGTAAAGGTTTTGAAGGGCATCATTTTATAAACGGTTTGGCAAGTCATTTTAGAGATGTTTTGGTTGCAAAAGACAAAGCAACAGCAATATTATTAGAAGTTGGAGACAATGCTAAAAAGCAATATTTAGCTCAAGCAGAAAAAGCTTCAATACCTTTTTTAATGCAAGCCATTGATAAAGCCAACCAGTGCGATTTAAACTATAGAGCTAGTAAAAACCAGCGATTACTCGTAGAACTTACTTTAATGCAAATTGCCTCTATCAGTTTTGATGGAGAAAAAAAAAAGCCAGCTAACTACATAATTCCTGCTACATTTTTTCAGGCACTTTCTCCTTCAAAAAAGCAAGTTTCTAAAATTAGAGTTCAACAAGAAAAACCTCAGGAGAAAAAAGCTGTTAAAAAAGTAACTAAAAAGCCAAAACCAGTTTTAAAAATCGTCGAAAAAAGACGTTCTTCTTTATCTTTAAAAAGTATTCATGAGAAAAAAGAAGAAAAGAAATCTGTTGTTGAAGAAAATTACGACAATCATCCTAAAAACATATTTACTGAACAAGAACTGGTTTCTTATTGGAAAGAATATACAGCACTTTTAATTAGAAAAGGTGAAAAAAGTATGGCTTCTATCATAGGATCTAATTCACCCAAATTAAAAGAAAGTTTTGTTGTTGAATATCCTGTACCTAATAAGCAAATGCAAGAACAATTTGCAAGAAACAAACCAAAATTATTAGGTTTTTTAAGACAAAACTTAAACAATTACGCAATTGAAATACAAGTAAATCTTAACGAAACTATTGAGAAAAAATTTGCTTATACTCCGCAAGAAAAATACAACAAACTAAGAGATAAAAATCCTTTATTGGATAAACTCCGTCAGTCTTTTGAGCTAGACCTATAATCTTGTTCTAGTTTTTTTCCTAGATAAGAAAAAGTAATGTTTTCTTTTGGATCTTGAAGTTTCTCAAATTCAGCAACCAAATAGATATTCTTAGAAGTTTCTATAAACAACGGAATCGATTTTTCTTCAAAAGAAAGTAAGTTTAAGATGTTATTATATTCCGTTTCGTTTTTAATTTTTACTTCAATAATTTCTGGATTTTCTCTATAAGCCTCACTAAGGTTTATATAATCGTCGTTTGGTGTAAAGAAATGTTCTTTCTGTTCTTCGCTTGCATTTGCAATTTCTAATGAAGAAGCTAACTTAAAATAACCATGTTCCCCCAAATTTTTTGAAAAAGTTTTAATAGTATGTTGGTTTACAGTATCACTTCCTGTCATTGCTATTAAGTATCCAATATCATTCAACTCAATATTGTCTGTAAGCGAATCGTCATAAACATCTGCATTTATAGCTTCTAAATCTTCTTTTTCTGCCTGTTCAATAAAATCTTTATTAGAATCTATTAATACTACACGCTTACCCTTATCTCTTAAAAAAGAAGCTATTAAACGTGCAGGATCAGATGCCCCAACAAATAAAATTCCGTTTGATTTTTTTAAGAAAACACCAATAATTTTTGCAAACATTCTTGCCGTTGTTGCGTTTAATAAAACGGTTCCTAAAACAATCATAAACACCAAAGGTGTAATGTATTCTGCACCTGCTACACCTTGTTTTAACAATTTACTTCCAAATAACGAAGCAATACCAGCAGCCACAATACCTCTTGGTCCTACCCAACTAATAAATAGTTTTTCATTAAATTTTAATTTGGCTTTGTAAGTACTTACAAAAACAGCTAAAGGGCGAATTACAAAAACAACTAAAGCAAACAAAACTCCTGTTTTCCAAGTATATAATAAATATAAATCTTCTATATCAATATTTGCGGCAAGTAAAATAAATAAAATAGAAATTAATAAAACGCTTAACGATTCTTTAAAATACAGCAGTTCTTTAATGTTTTTTAATTTTCCATTTCCTAAAACCATCCCCATAACCACAACTGCCAATAAGCCTGATTCGTGAGCAAATAATTCTGACTCTACAAAAACCAATAACACTGTAGAAAGTGATACTACGTTTAATAAATAATGAGGAATAAATTTCTTATTAATGGCATAAGCCAAAGCATGGGCAAACGTAAAGCCAAATGTTGTTCCGAAAAGTAAAATTTTACCAAATTCAATTAGTGCTGTTTTTGTAAAACCGCTTCCGCCACCAACACTAATAAATTCAAAAACTAAAACCGCCACCAAGGCTCCTATTGGATCAATTAAAATCCCTTCCCATTTTAAAACCGCAGAAACATCTCTCTTTAACGGAATATTTCTTAAGATAGGCGTAATTACAGTAGGTCCGGTTACAATAATTAATCCTGCAAATAAAAAGGAAATATCCCAACCTAAATTGAATAAAAAGTAAGCCGTAGCTCCAGCTCCAAAAAAAGTAATAACGGCTCCAATAGTAATTAGTTTAGTAATTACTGGGCCTACATTTTTTATTTCGCTTCTTTTTAAAGTCAACCCACCTTCAAAAAGTATAATACTAATGGCTAAAGACACAAAGTAATACAAACTTTCTCCAGGAAAAAGTCCTTGTTCTCCGTTCCAAATGGGTTCAATCCATTTGTTGCCATCGTCACTAAAAAATGCAGCAGCGATAGGACCAACTAATAAACCAATTAAAATTAACGGTAAAATTGCAGGAATTTTAAACTTCCATGCAAACCACTGTGCTAAAATTCCTAAAATAATGATTCCTGCTAATTCTAACATATTTTTTTTCTAAACAACTAAATTATGAAAAAACCAACGAGTAGCAAGTATTTTAAAGCGAATTAATCATTAATTTTGTGGCTTAAAAATCTACTTTATGCTAGGCTTACAATTTGAAACTTCTACTTCTTGGGTAGAAATTGCGAAGGATAATTT
>CAYPHE010000225.1:0-4530 GCA_964410075.1 uncultured Polaribacter sp. | reverse complement strand
ACTTCTTTAAAAGTTTCTATATTTTCTAGAAACCATTGGTACGTTTTTTCAATACCATCTTTTAGTTCTGTGGTATATGACCAACCTTCTTCTTTCAATTTAGAAACATCCATTAATTTTCTTGGAGTTCCATCTGGTTTAGAACTATCCCACTCAATTTCTCCTTTATGACCAACAATCTCTTGAATAGTTTCTGCTAATTCTTTTATGGTGATATCTTTTCCTGTACCTACATTATATAAAGTTTCTTCAAGTTGATTTTCTAAACTAAAAACTACAGCTTCCGCTAAATCATCAACAAACAAAAACTCTCTCATTGGTTTTCCACTTCCCCATAAAGAGACATTACTATGGCCGTTTTCTTTTGCTTCATGAAACTTTCTAATCATTGCAGGAAGTACATGAGATGTTTTTAAATCGAAATTATCATAATGACCATACAAATTGGTTGGCATTAAACTTACATAATCTTTATTAAACTGTTTTCTAATAGCCTCACAAGCTTTTACACCAGTAATTTTTGCAATAGCATACCACTCATTTGTTGGTTCTAGAGAGTCTGTTAACAAGTACTCTTCTTTTAAAGGTTGTGGAGCAAATTTTGGATAAATACAAGAACTACCTAAAAAAATAAATTTTTGAACATCATTTTTTAGAGAGAAATCAATTAAATTGTTTTGAATTTGCATGTTTTCCATTAAAAATTGAAATGGATAGTTATTATTGGCTAAAATTCCACCAACTCTTGCAGCAGCGTCAATAACAATTTCTGGTTTTTCAGTTGCAAAAAACGCTTCAACTGCTTTTTGATTTTTTAAATCTAATTCTGCACTAGATTTACCAATCAAATTAGAAAACCCTTTTTGCTCTAAATTTCTCCACACAGCAGCACCAACCATACCTCTATGACCTGCTATATAGATTTTTGTGTTTTTATTCATTTAGTTTTTCGAAGTTTAGTTGTACTTTACAAAAGTGCAAAAATTATCTACATATAATAGCGTGCTAATATATTGCTTTTTTTAAAAACATAAATTTTTGTAATATTCATAAATTTATTGATTAAAAATTTGTTATAGTTCATTTCTAAAATCACAAAAACTTATTTTAAATTTTTAAAAAACTTCAAAAAAAAAACAGACCTATGGCCTGTTTTTTTCATATACTATTTTTTTTTGACTTATTGAGCCCAGTTGAATATAGTTACATCTACAGCGGTTGCAGATTTAACTGAAGCATCTAAAGTGTATGTTAAATCTGTAGCGTCTAATGTTGCAGAAATTAATGCAGGTGCTCCATTAATTACAACATCAGCTAAAGAACCAGCTCCTACTAAATCTAAATCAGTACCAAAGTTAGAACTTAAATTTAAACCTGTAATTGTTGCTCCAGATGTTTTCTTAAATTGTAAAGCAGTGTCACCAGAAAGACCAATAGCAGTTAAATTAACAATACTTGGGTTTCCGTTTGCTCCATCAGCTTCAATTACAGTAGAAGTATCAATACTATTGTTAACATAAGCATTAGTAACAGTTCCATTCCACCCTTCAGTCCAGTCGATAGAGTCATCTCTATTGTTTTCTAAATATAAATTTGTTACAGATACAGAACCTCCAAAAAACTCAACCCCGTCATCTTCACCATTAATTATAGCAACATTTTCGATTGTTGTTTCAGAACCTACTGCATATAGAGATAAACCATTGTATTGCGAATCTGCATTGATAGAAGCACCACCATCTCTTAATACTAAATATGATATTGATCCTGAGCTATCAGCAGCATTGCTTCCTCCATAGATAAAACCACCTACTTCAGCAGTAGCGTCCGTTCCAGAGGTTGTATTTGCATCTCCACAAATAGTTAAACCACCCCAAGAACCTGCATCTCCAGATTCTGATTTCATTACAACTGGATCACTAGATGTACCATTAACATTTATAGTACCACCTTTTAAAACAGCAATATAAGTAGTAGTTCCAAAACCTGTTGCTGTAATTTCAGTTCCTGCAGGAATGTTTAAAGTAGCTCCACTAGGAACAATTAAAGTACCTGGTAATTCATATGCAATAGAAGCATCTAAAGTTACAGTTCCAGAAATAGAACCTGCTAAAATATTATTTCCTGTTATAATTTCAGGTCCTTCAGTTCCTTCATCACAAGAAGTAAATAATGCAGCAGCTGCAAAGATTGATAAAATTAATTTTTTCATTTTTATTATAGTTTGTTTTTTAATTACCGCAAAATAAAAGCATAACCTTTGTTACATCGTTAAGCGTGAGTTAACTTGTTGTTAAGTATTAACCAGCTTCAGATTTATTTTGTTAACCTTTTTTTAACTCAAATTTTTAAAATAAAAAAACAGGTATAAAAATTATACCTGCTTTTACATATTCTTTATTAAGAAACTTTTTTTAGAAACTGTAAGTTAAACTTACTCCTAAATCAACACCACTTTTATATTCTGATACTGTTTTATTAGAAAACACACCTGTAGTTAAATCTCTAACTTCTTGAGTTTGCTTAATAGTTGGATTTAATAAATTCCTAAACGTACCTTTTACAGATAACTTTTCACTCAATTGTTTAGAAATAACTAAATCTGCTGTAAAAACTGCATTTTCAATAATTTCTGAATTGAATAACTCTAATCTTCCATTATCAGTCTGGTCTCTTGGAGCACCTAATGCAAATATTTTATCTGAAGTATAATTTGCTTGAAGTGCAATGTTTAAAGAATTGTCTTTTTCATTAGAATAATTTAAACCTCCGTTTACAATTACATTTGGAGCACCTACTAATCTTGATTCAGATATATTGTTGTACTGATAGATTCTATCTAAATCTTGACTATGCTCCATTAAGGTAGTATTTAGATTAAAGTTCAACTTTCCAAAACTATCTGTATTTATAATATCTATTCTAGATTCCAATTCCACACCATATACAGTAGCTAAATCTCCAGTATTATCATAAGTAAAAAATCCAGCTGGACCTCTTTCAATTGCAAAGTTTATGGGATCACTAATTCTTTTATAAAAACTAGTAACAGAAATTAATTGAGCAGCAGAAGGAAAAAATTCATACTTTAAATCTGCATTATAATTGGTAGAAGCAATTAAATCTGGATTACCAACTATAACTCTTGATGTAGGAGAAAAATATTCAAAAGGAGCTAGCTCTTTAAATTCTGGTAATGTAATTGTTTTTGTCAATACCAATCTTAAACTACTTTTTTCATTAAGTGTATATTTAAAATTTAAGTGAGGTAAAATATTAGTATAAGTAGTTTGAGAGGAACCTAACCTTGGTATAAAAGTCACAGGATCAATAAAGTTGTTTACATCCCATTCTGTTAATGAAATGTCGTTGTATTCAAAACGTAAACCTGCATCTAATAAAAAACTGGCTGTTTTATAAGATGTTGTAACATAACCTCCTGAGTATAATAGATAAGAATTATAAGTATCTTCTGGATTTCCTGCATCAGCTCTTATTGTTCCATTTGAAAAATTATCAGCAGAATAAATACTCGGTATATTATCTACCGAATCTGTAAAAAGATTATTTTGATTTGCTACCCCAATAAATTTTGATACAAAATCTCTTGTTCTAAATCTGGTATCTACCCCAAATTTTGCTTTAAAAAAAGTATCTTCTGTTTCAAAAAATATTATTTCGTCGTTTATATATCCATTTACTTCAAAATCTGAAATTTCTTGTGAAGAAACTCTGTTTTGGAAGTTATTATTTTGTGAAGGAAAAACTTGACCTGCTGGTGTAAAACCTGTTGCACTTGTTCCATCTCCAATAACTACTTCATTTCTTATTCTATTAGGTTCGTTTGCACTTACAAAATTTGCACCTACGGCCCATTTTAAAAGATTCTTTTCAGATAAATCGTGTTCTCCTAAAAGTTGATGTATCAAAATTGTTGTTTCTTTTACATTCTGGTCTCTAATAAAACTTCCTCTATTGGCAACAGGATCATTATCTACTTGAAAACCTTCACCATTTCTACCTCCTTCAAATAAATTATCTTGAGTTTTATTGATGAATAAATTTACGAATTGAATTTTGTTGTTTGTATTTAGATCTAAAGAGAAATTTAATAATGCTGTATTGTTATATGTTGTTGTAAATTGTTCTGCATCATTATATTCGTTTTGTCTTTCATTTGCGTTATAAAGAGCTCTCACTCCTGTTATATAATCAAAACTCACTCTATTTCCATAAGAAAAGATAACTCCTAAGTCTTTATCACCTATTTCAAATCTTTTACCTGCTGTAATACTAATATTTCTATTTAAAGGTAAACTTACGTCTTTAGTTCCCCAAGACTGTGTAGAAGTTGCTTCGGCAGGAGATAAACTTGAACTATAAAAACCTAAAGTAGTATTATTTAAGTTTTGTGTTCCTCTGTAAGTTGAAAATTTATCTATTACGTTGGTATTAGTAGTTGCACCTACTTTTACTTTTATCCCTTTTGACTCTGAACTATAAATTTTTGATAAAACATCTACATGACCA
>CAYPHE010000224.1:0-4545 GCA_964410075.1 uncultured Polaribacter sp. | reverse complement strand
AATTGAGCATCTTCTCCCCTAGCTCTCCATCCTGGTGCATTTTTAACCAAATAATCTGGAACAGCTGGCGCTTCATTCTCCATATTTTTACCTGACTTTTTTACATACCAAGCTCTAAAAGGCATGCGAACAAAACCTTCTGTTAATCGATAACCTCCTGTGGAAATTACTGCTCCAAAAGTTGGTTGACCAACCAATTGACCAATACCTAAATTTTTAAAAGCGTGAGAAAAAATTTCTGCATTTGAGTAGCTATTTTCATTACACAACGCAATACTTGGTTTGGTATTTACAGATAAAATAGCTCTTTCGTTAAACGGATAATTTTTGGTAAACTTTTTATGTTCTTTTTGTAAATTTTTTGCTGCTCCTCTAGGGATTGTATATGCATGTTGAGAAACAGTTAAAACGGCCATTAATCGGTCTGTAGTCCATCCTCCTCCATTATATCTTACATCAATTACAATTCCTTTTTTTCCGTAGCCACTTGCTTTTAATTCTCTTTCAAAACGCTCAAAACTCGGAGCATTCATTCCTTGAATATGAATATACCCTAATTCTCCGTTAGAATATTCATCAACCAATTGCTTTCGTTCTGCAACCCAAGCTTCGTATCTTAATGTTCTTAAACTACCAGATGTTCTAGTAACAATGTCATTTCCGTTACTTAAAGATAAAATAATTTCTTCTCCTCTTGTATTTTTTAACAAGCTATAAAAGTTGGTGTCCTTGGTAATTTCTTTGTTATTTACCGCTGTAATTATATCACCAACTTTAATATTTACTTTAGATTTATTAGCTACAGAGTTTGGCAATACATAAACAACTTCTGCCCCTTTAGCCGTATTTTTAACTTCTAAACCTAATAAACCAATATTATCGCTGTTTGTTTCTTCTGGAGTACCTGCTCTATAACCCATGTGACTGGCATTTAGCTGACCCAACAACAAATTGTAAACAAAAGAATAATCTTGTGCTGTACTTGCTTTTAAGGCTAACGGTTTGTACTTTTTTATTAATGCTTCAAAATCGTAGCCATGAAAATTTGGATCATAAAAGCCCATTTGTAAAACTCTGGTTCCTTCGTTATACATCTGCTCATTCATTGCTACAAAATCTTTAGTGAATTTAGCTGAATGTGGTAATCCTGTTATTTTATCTGATTTTGAATTTAATTCACTTAGCATTCCTCTTGAGGTAAAATAAAATTTACCATTAACTTCAGTAAAATTACTTACGCTAGATGCTCCTTTTATTTCTTTAGTTTTACCATCTTTTATAGCAACTTTATAAAAACCTCTACTATTGGTTATTGGATTTGTAGCAGAATAATAAACAGATTTACTATCTGAACTAAATATTCCTCCAAATTCATCATCTGGCAATCTAGTAACTCTTACCAATCTGTCGTAAATTTTTTCTTTATCTATAACTACTTCTACCGTCTTCTTTTTGTTATCTTTTTTTGATTCTTCTTTGGTTTGATAATAATCTCCATTATCCCTATCTGCTTGAGTTTTCTCCCAATCTTCTTTTTTTAACCAAACCATCCAAATATCAAAATCTATACCTCCTCTATTTCCACTTCTGTTAGAAATAAAAGATAGCATTTTACCGTCTGGACTCCATGAAGGTTGTACATCACTTCTTGGGTGCATAGAAACATTAAATTTTTCTTCTGGATTTTCTACAGATTGAATAAAAATTTCGCTGTCAAAATCTAAATCTTCTTGTGAATAGGCTAAATATTTACTATCCGGACTCCAGCTAACACCTTCTGGTGCTCCCCAAGTATCTGAAAATATTGTACTATTGGTAATTTTACCTTTTTTATAGTCTGCTACCATAAGAATACCTCTTCCTATTTGGTAAGCTATTTTTTTATGATCTGGAGAAACCAATACGTTATAAACGTCTTTTTTACTTTTAGTTAATTTTTTAGTTTCTAAACTAAGGCTTCTTTCTAAACCTACTAAAGTATCTTTCGAACGTGAAACATAAATTTCATTATGTCCATCTCTATCAGAAATAAACAACACTTCCTTGTTACTTATCCATTGCGGATCTCTATCTCTAAAAGGATGATTACTAACATTATTGGTAGTTTTCTTTTCTTTATCATTTTCTTTTACAAAGATTTCTCCTTCAATTTCTAAAGCAGTTAACTTTCCATTTGGAGAAACATCAAAACTAGAAACACCTGAACTAGTTGTAGTTGTTTTTTCTAGTTCGAATCTATAGTCTGTATTAATATTTAGTGCTAACTTTTTTAATTTTCCGTTTTGTAAATGGTATAAATTAAATAATGTAGAATATACAATCGTACCATTGTCGCTCACAGAAAAAGAAATTACTCCGTTTTCTTTTTGGTCAGTTATTTTTTTTGCTGTACCACTTGCAGACCCATCTGCTGAAATGTTTTGTTTGTAAATATTGTACCTACCACTTTCTGCTCCAATATAATATAGGTTTCCGCTAGCATCCCAACGTGGTGAATGATCATTTTTTTGAGTATCCGTTATTTGAATATAATTTTGTTTTTTAATATTATATATCCAAATATCTCTTTGTGCAGACCCTTTATAATCTTCTCTAGAAATTCTACAAGCTCCTTTTGCATAAGCAATAAACTCTCCATTTGGAGAAGCTGTTGCCATAGAGCCTAAAGCTAACATAGCTCTTTCTGGAGTTCCTCCGTCTGCATTTACTTTATAGGTTTGGGCATCCCACTCTGGACCTTTTATTACTCTATTTGTTGTAAATAAAATATTGTTATTTACAGTCCAATCATAAGGAGTATCTGTAGTTGGATAGTAGGTTATTTGTTTAGGAATTCCTCCCTTTGCAGCAACCTTAAAAATATTATTTCCCCCTTTTCTATTAGATGAAAAGGCTATTGATGTTCCTTTTTTATTCCATATAGGATTACTTTCGTAAGCCTCATGAATGGTCAATCTTTTGTATTGTTCTGTTGAAAAATTATAAGTCCAAATATCTCCTTGGTAAGAAAATGCCAATTCACTGGCATCTGGACTTAAACTTGGCATTCTTATTAAAGAATTTTGTGCTGATAAAGATACAACTGTAAAAACAGCTATAATTGTTAGAAATCTATTTGGCATAAGTATTTGAATTAAAAAGTTTTCGAATTTAAAACTTTAAAAAATGCAATACCTATTTTTAAGAGATTCTTAACTGTATTTAACGTATTATAGGTTTTATAAAATCTTCTATTTTATCAGCTCCATTTTTCCCTAGATTCTTAATAAATGCTGAACCAATAATAGCTCCATTTGAATAAGAACAGGCAGTAGTAAATGTTTTGTTATCTGAAATTCCGAAACCAACAATTAGTTTGCTTTTTAAATTCATATTTTTAATTCTCTCGAAATAGGCTATTTGCTGATCAGAGATTTCTCCCTTTGCACCTGTAATAGAAGATGATGCCACTACATAAATAAATGCTTCTGTTAATGCATCTATTTTTCTAATGCGTTCTTCTTCTGTGTTAGGTGTAATTAAAAATACATTTGTAATTCCATATTTATCAAACAGTTGTTTATAGTGATTGTCAAACTCTACCATTGGTAAATCAGGAATAATTACTGTATCGATTCCACATGCTACTATTTTTTCGCAAAATTGTTCTTCACCATATTTTAGCATCTGGTTTAAATATCCCATTAACACCAAAGGTGTTTTATTGGTTTCTTTAATAGACATCAATTGGTCAAAAACAATGTCTAAATTAATACCGTTTTGTAATGCTTTTTGGCTACTATCTTGTATTGTTGGGCCATCTGCCAATGGATCTGAATATGGCAACCCTACTTCTATAAAGTCTACTCCACTTTTTTCTAATTCTGAAATTACTTTTGTGGTATCGTCTAATTCTGGAAAACCACACGTAAAATATATAGATAATAAGTTTTTTTCTTTTTGTTGAAATAGTTTTTGGATTGAATTCATAATGGTTTTAGATGGTTCGATTGATGGATTATTAGATAATTAGATTGTTTTTGATAGATTTTAAAACTTAAACTATAGTTTTCTACTTTTACTATCTAGTAACTACTGTCTACTAACTATCTAGGTGTTTAATATACGTTTCTAAATCTTTGTCTCCTCTACCAGACAAATTAATTACTACAACTTGGTTTTCTTTAATATCCATTTTTGGTAACACAGCCAAAGCATGAGCAGTTTCTAAAGCAGGAATAATGCCTTCTATTTTAGTTAATTCATAAGCTGCAGTTAATGCTTCTTTGTCTGTTGCATTCATAAATTTTGCTCTTCCACTTTCGTACAAATACGCATGTAAAGGCCCTACTCCAGGATAATCTAATCCTGCAGAAATAGAATATGGTTCTACAATTTGCCCATAATCGTCTTGCATTAAAATGGTTTTACTACCGTGAATAATACCAACCTCTCCTAACTGAGAAGTTGCTGCACTTTCTCCAGAATCTACGCCCAATCCAGCAGCTTCTACTGCAATTAACTCAACATCTTCATCATCAAAATAATGATAAAATGCCCCAGCAG
>CAYPHE010000223.1:0-4573 GCA_964410075.1 uncultured Polaribacter sp. | reverse complement strand
TCGGATATTCAACATAACAATAATCAAATAGTTAACGATGCAAATATTTTTGGTGATCAAATTGTAATCTCTAAATCCTAAAATAAATTCAGAACACTTAAAGTGACATTTTAGAATTAATGCGTAAAAATTTTATTCTTCTATTTTATAAAACAACAAACGGCTTTGTTTATTCATCGGTAAAAGGAGTAATTTTTTTTCTTTGATATAGGCAATATCACCAACACTCTGCCCTACTTTAAGAATCTGTTCTGTATTTCCTTTATAGTCTATCAAATGTATGTTTCCGCTTTTCCAATCGGAAATAATCATACGATTTTTATCATAAACTCTTATACCATCTAAGTTACCAATAATAGTAGAAATAGAATCTATAGATTTTGTAAGCATATCTACTTTAGAAACACGACCTCCTTCTGGACTACTCCCCCAAGAAGCAACAAACATGGTATTATCTTGAATTAATAATCCATTTGGTCTGTCTAAAGACGCTGCTGCAAACCATAAACTAAAGTTACCTTCTGTATCTAGTTTATATATTTTTGAAGTTGATGTATCTGAAACAAAAACATTTCCTTCTTTATCTAATGCCACATCATTTAAAAACTTAATGCCTTCTAAAGTATACCTTTTTACTACCTCACCAGTTTCTACATCTGCTTCTACAAGTTCTGTTACATCAGAAACAAATAGTTTATCTTTTGTAATTGCAATACCTTTCGGATCGTTAAGATTGGCTATAAAGTTTTTATCAATTAGTTCTCCATCTAAACCTACTTTTGCAATAGAACCATCTCCTTTCTTTCTATCACCAATTAACGATGCATAAATAACCTCTTTTTCACTATCGTATACAGCAGACTCGCAATGTGTTAAATCTAACGTTTCTGAAATAAAAGTTACAGTTGGTGTTTTAACAGCTGCATTTAGCATGCTAATTTGATTTGAAGATGTTTTGTTGTTTTTACAACTTGTTATTATAAATAACATTACAAATAAAATAGAAAAGAGATATTTCATGGTAGTTTCTTTAAGTTAAATAATTACATTTTGTAGGTTGCTACTTTTCTAATATTTGCCTATTTCCCCTGTAAAACTAGTAAAGGTACATTTGCAAAAAATTCTTTTTTAAGAATGGTATCTTTTTCCCATAACTTTTTAAAGAAACCTCTATTTCTTCTAAACACACACAATACATCTGGGCTAAATGCATTAATATGTTCTAAAACACCTTGAAAAGTAGTTGCATTTTCTGTAGTAGTTGTTGAAGTTTGCATGCTTTCTAAATCGGAATTTAAAACCATGTCTTCTTCTTTATAATTTGGTGTTTTTACTAATAAAACATCTAAAGATGTTACAAAACGTTTTATAATAAATTGTAACGGATTTAATGCAGTTTTACTTTCTACAATACCAGATTTTGAAGCTAACATAACTTTATTAATCGATTTGTACTTGTAACCATCTGGAACCGTTAATACAGGTACTTTTGATTTTTTCACCAAACTTCCAGCTGTTTTTCCTAAAAATAATTCTTCTTTAATGGAATTACTTTTTGCACCAACTATTATCAAATCAATTCCAATTTCTTCATCAATAGCAGCTACAGAATCTAACACGCTTCCTTTTGCAGAAATCATTTTAACCGTTACGTTTTTAGTATTTACTGTTTTAATTATCGTTTTAATATACAAATTGGTTTCGCGTTCAATAATAGCATCAATATTAATAATGGTACCTGCTTTTGTGGCTGAACTATATGCTCTAAATACAAAAATTTCTGCTTCTATTTCAGAAGCAAAATCTATTGCATATTGCAAAGTATTAGAGGCATTTTCTGTTGCACCAATAGGAACTAAAATATTTTTCATAAGAATAGTTTTGTGGGATAAAGTTAGGCATTTTCTTAAAACAAACTTCCTTTAGATGTGTACCTTTACAGAAATATTTACGTTTGAAAGCCAATATTTCTTTTTCATACATCAATAAACTAGCAATACCTGCATTAATTGCAGGTATTGCAGAACCTTTACTATCTATAGCTGACACTGCAATTATAGGAAATGTAACTATAAATGCAACAGAAAGTTTGGCTGCTGTAGGTATTGTAGGTACATTTATTTCGATGTTAGTTTGGGTATTTGGCCAAATAAGAAGTGCTATTTCCTCTATAGTTTCTCAATATTTAGGAGCCAATAAACTAGAAGCTATAAAAACATTACCTGCGCAAGCAATATCAATAGTTGTAGCTGGTAGTATTTTAATTCTATTACTTTCCTATCCTTTTGCGGAGACTATTTTTCAATTTTATAATGCCTCAGGAAAAGTATTAGCATATTGTATTGTTTACTTTAAAATTAGAATTTTAGGTTTCCCGTTTTCACTTTTTGTTTTTGCAGTTTTTGGTGTGTTTAGAGGTTTACAAAATACCTATTATCCTATGATAATTGCCATAATTGGTGCTTCTTTAAATATTGTTTTAGATTACTTGTTTGTTTATGGTTTTGCCGATATAATTCCTGCAATGCACATTAAAGGTGCTGCTTGGGCAAGCGTTATCGCTCAAATAACTATGGCTATTTTATCATTTATACTATTATTAACTAAAACGTCGGTTTCTCTAAAAGTCAGCTTTCCTTTTCATCCAGAAATAAAAACAGTTCTGGGTATGATTGGTAATTTATTTATACGAACCATTGCTTTAAATATTGCTTTATATTTAGCAACTGCTTATGCTACCAGTTATGGAAATGCACATATTGCAGCATATACTATTGGTGTAAATATTTGGTTATTGGGTGCTTTTATGATTGATGGTTATTCTAGTGCAGGAAACATTTTATCTGGTAAATTACTGGGTGCTAAAGATTACAAAAATCTACTACTTTTAGGTAACAAATTGATTAAGTATGGGATTGTTGTGGGCTGTATAATGATGGTAGTTGGTTTTATTTTTTACAATAGTATTGGTCGTTTATTTATTAAAGAAGCAGCTGTTTTAGCAGAATTTTATAACGTTTTTTATATTGTGTTACTTACACAACCCATAAACGCCATTTCTTTTATTTTTGATGGAATGTTTAAAGGAATGGGCAAAATGAAGTACTTAAGAAACTTGTTACTTCTTGCTACAGGATTGGTTTTTATTCCTTCTCTTTTATTTTTTGATTATCTAGAATTAGAACTTACTGCAATTTGGATAACCTTTACGCTTTGGATATTAGCACGAGGATTGCCTTTGGTATATTCTTTTCGTAAGGAGTTTGTGCCTTTAGCAAAAGAATGATTTTTTTAGCGTAAAAAAACAATTGACAAATATTTAAAATATAGTGTAACAATTTATACTAATAAGATATCTATAAACTTGTATCTTTTTATTAATTTATAGCATAAATAGATAAATTAGTCATTTTAGAGTAAATTGATAATGGATAAATAACTAACTTTAAAAACTATGAAAAATTACAACTTTATAATCTTAATGTTTATTTTAAGCTTATTTCTAAATGCCTGTAGTACTAAAAAGCAAACGAAAAATAATGATTTGAAAATCGAAAAAAATCATTATCTAAAACAAAAACCTCCTGGCTTAACACCAGAACCTTTTGCTCCCGGATTGGTTACAACAGGAGGTTGGGAAAACGGCGGTGCTTTTAGTCCAGATATGAAAGAATTTTATTTTCTAAGACAAGTTGGCGAAACTAATAAAAAACAAGAATTTGTTATGTACAAAAATGAAGGAAATACATGGAAAGAAACCGTAATTTCTTCTCGTAAAGGACAACCTTTTGTATCTCCTGATGGTAAAACAATGCATTTGGGACGAAGATATATGGAACGAAAAGAAAACGGAGATTGGTCTGAAGTAAAAAAACTCGAGTCTCCTTTTGACAGCTTGCCGATTATGCGACTTACCGCTTCTTCCAAGAAAACTTATTTTTTTGATGAATTTAAACGAGATTTTACAGGAGATATTCGATATTCAAGATTGATAGATGGTAAGTACGAAAAACCAAAATTGCTCAACAAAATGATTAATACAGGAAAAAGTTTTCATCCTTTTATAGCTCCAGATGAATCTTACATAATATTTGATAGTAAAAGAGAAGGTGGGTATGG
This sequence comes from uncultured Polaribacter sp., assembly GCA_964410075.1. Lineage (GTDB taxonomy): Bacteria > Bacteroidota > Bacteroidia > Flavobacteriales > Flavobacteriaceae > Polaribacter. Next base: position 454 of record CAYPHE010000223.1, on the reverse strand, counting down.
CGATTCTGATATCTATATCAGTTTTCGTCAAAAAAATGATTCTTGGGGTAACCCTATAAATTTAGGTGAGAAAGTAAATACTAAAGCTTGGGAAGCTTCAGCAAGTGTAACACCTGATGGAAAATATCTGTTTTTTAATAGGAATATGGGTTCTAATAAGTATGAAAATGTAGATATTTTTTGGGTAAGTGCTGAGCTTATTAATAAGTTAAAACCAACTGATTTTAAGTAAAAAAGCTACTAAACTATATTTTAAAAGGAGTTACAAACAATAAGTTCTTTCTCTTCAGGTTAACGTAATTTTTTACTTAATAACAACTTTTTTGCTTGATCCCTGATCCATCCAAAACCTATATTATTTAGATTCACTCCACAAAAAAAGAGTAATTATTTCTAATTACTCTTATCTAGTAGCGGGAACTGGACTCGAACCAGTGACCTTCGGGTTATGAGC
>CAYPHE010000222.1:0-4652 GCA_964410075.1 uncultured Polaribacter sp. | reverse complement strand
ATTAAATCTTCTAAAGGATCTTTTACATTATGACTTGCATCAATCATCCAAGCTAAATCTGGATTTTGAGGATTGTTTTGCATACCATACACTAATTCATTAAAGATTAAGAATAATGCGTAAGGCTTAATGCTACCTACAGTTAAATCGTCATCACCGTATTTACTATCATTAAAGTGGAAACCACCTAATTTACCTTTTAATTGTAAAATCGATACAATTTGTTCGATGTTTGAATTTGGTAAGTGGTGTCCTAAATCTACTAAAGTATACGCTTTATCTCCACACCCATTAGCTAACATTAAAGAAGCTCCCCAATCTTGAATTACAGTACTGTAAAAGTTAGGTTCATAAGGCTTATACTCTACTAACATTTTCCAATCGTCTGGTAAACCTTTGTAAATGTCTATTAAGCTGTCTTGCGTATTTTGAAAAGCGGTTTGAAAATTATTCTGACCAGGAAAACAAGATCCGTCTGCCAACCATACTGTTAACGCTTTAGAACCTAATTTATCTCCAATTTTAATTACATCTAAGTTGTGCTGAATAGCTTGTTCTCTTACTGCTTTACTTACATTGCTTAAAGAACCGTATTTATAACTTTCTGCAGCGTCTTTTTGATCTTGAAACGTGTTAGAGTTTACTGCATCAAATTTAATATTTAAAGCGTCTGCTTTTTGTTTGATGGCATCATAATCAGATGGAATATCCCAAGGAATGTGTAAAGAAACGGCTCCAGCTGTTTGAGTTAAGCTGTGTAAAATACCAACATCTTCTATTTTTTGTTCTAAGTTTGATGGCTCTCCGTAAAAAGAAAAACGCCCAAAACGTGTACCACCTGCACCTAAAGCCCAACTTGGTATTGCTACTTGAAATTCTGCCAATTTAGCAACAATGCTATTTACATCTTTGCCTTGGTTGGTTAATTTATTCGATAAAAAATCGAAATTTTCGTTATGTTCTTTTACAGCTTTCTGATTAAAATCAGAGATTTCTGGTTGATTAATTTTCATTATTATATTGTATTCTTAACTAAGGAAGACTTCTATAAACCTTTTGAGAATTTATAGAAGTCTTAATCTTAATTCAAATTATTATATTTATTATCTTACAAATGCATTAGCCATTCCACCATCAACATTTATAATGTTTCCAGTAGATTTATCTAAAATTCCTACTAAAGAGAATACTCCATTTGCAATATCATCTGGTGTAATAATTTCGTGTAGTAAGTTTCTTTTTGCATAAAAAGCTGGTAATTCTTCTACGGTAATACCGTTTGCTTTAGCTCTACCTTCAGCCCAAGCTCCTTCCCAGATTTTACTTCCAACAATAACTCCATCAGGATTTACTGTATTTACTCTTACTTTATCTTTAGCTAATTCTGCTGCTAATAAACGTACCATGTGTTGTTGTGCTGCTTTTGCAGTTCCATAAGCCACATTATTTGGTCCAGCTACTAATCCGTTTTTACTAGCAATAGCAATATAATCTCCTCCTAAACCTTGTTTACGAACTATTGCTGCAAATTGTTTTGCTAAATCAAACTGACCTTTTACTAAAATACTTTGTAAGATATTCCAATCTTTATCTGTAGTATCTTCTAAAGGTTTAGAAATTGCCAATCCTGCACTGTGTACAATCATATCTACACCTCCAAATTCTAAGATTGCTTTTTTGTAAGCACTTTCTATAGACTCTGTACTTGTTACATCACAAACAGCATAAGCAGAAACATCTCTTGCATAAGTTGCATTTGCTTCTACTAAAGCATCTTCGTTAATATCTGTTAATACTACATTTGCTCCTTCTGCTGCTAATTTATCTGCGATAGCTTTACCAATTCCACCACCAGCTCCAGTAACAACTGCTACTTTTCTAGATAATGGCTTTTCTTTTGGCATACGTTGTAATTTAGCCTCTTCTAATAACCAGTACTCAATATCAAAAGCTTCTTGTCTTGGTAAAGAAGTATATTCTGTAATTGCTTCTGCACCACGCATTACGTTAATTGCGTTGATGTAGAACTCACTTGCTACACGTGTAGTTTGCTTGTTTTTAGCAAAACTAAACATACCAACTCCAGGATAAATAATAATTACTGGATTTGCATCTCTAATTGCAGGACTATTATCTCTTTTACAAGTATTGTAGTAATCTGCATATTCTTGACGGTAAGCAGCAAACGCAGGCTCTAACTTCGCCAAAATAGCATCAGCATCAGATAAATCTTCATTTTTATCTAACTCTAATACTAATGGTTGAATTTTAGTTCTTAAGAAGTGATCTGGACAAGACGTTCCTAATGGAGCTAATCTTTCTAAATCATGACTGTTAATGTATTGCATTACAACATCTGTGTCTGTAAAATGACCAATCATTCTATTTTCAGAAGATGCTAAACCTCTTAACAAAGGCATTAATTGAGCTGCTTTTTCTAAACGCTCTTCTTGTGGTAAGCTTTCAACTTTCTGACCGCCAAATACTTCGCCTTGTTCTTTTAATTTTTGCTCTATGTATTCAGAAGCCATTTCAATAACTTCTAAACTGTTCATGTAACACTCGTAAGAAGTATCTCCCCAAGTAAATAAACCATGACTACCTAAAACAATACCTCTAATTCCTGGGTTATCAGCTAAACATTTTTCTAACTGTAAACCTAAATCGAAACCTGGTTTTTGCCAAGGCACCCATCCCATAGTATCTCCCCAAATTTCTTTGGTAACTTTTTCACTATCCTTTGCAGCTGCAACAGCAATTAAAGCATCTGGATGTAAGTGATCTATATGAGCAAATGGTAATAAACCGTGTAATGGTGTATCAATAGAAGGTGCTTTACTATCTAAATCGTAGATACAGTGGTTAAATAAACCAACCATTCTGTCTTCATCGTGTAAGCCTTGGTAAACATTTTTTAAATCACGTAATCTTCCAGTATATAAACCTGCTATTCCAGAACGTGTTAAAGTACCAATGTCTCCACCAGAACCTTTTACCCACATTACCTCAACTTCTTCGTTTGTTAATGGGTCTTTTTCTATGGTTTTACAACTAGTGTTTCCTCCTCCATAATTTGTAATTCTTAAATCTGCACCTAATATGTTTGAGCGGTACAAAAATAACTCTACTTGATTATCTCCTAAAGCTTGTGCTTTTTCTTCATCCCAAAGGTAATCAACGTATTTAAAGTTTTTGGTTATGTTTTCCATACGGTTTTCTAATGTATTTATTTTGAAAGCTAATTTATAGCAGTTAAGCAATACTTCTATCCTGTACTATACTGTTAAAAAGACTTGTTTCTTTTTTCAAAAAAAAACACATTTTCTAAATAATTTAAAATATTGATAATCAATACGTTTCCAAACACCGAATTAACGATTTATTAATATGCCATATAAATATGTTAAATTAGTGATAACATCTCTTTTTAGCGTTCAAATTAATATATTTGCTTAATATCTAATTTTCTTTCGTTTATCGTATTTTAATTGTTATTTTTAATGATAGAAATTGAAATTCTTTTTTACCTCAATTAATGGAATTATACAAATACATACACATTGATGAAAATTCAAGGGTACCGAAATACCAACAGATTGTAAATTCTGTAATTGAAAATATTTCAAAAGGGAATTTTAGTATCGATCAAAAAATACCTTCTATAAATAGATTTAGTGAAGAGTTTTATCTTTCTAGAGATACTGTAGAAAAAGCATATAGTATTCTTAAAGAAAGAAACATAATAACTTCTATAAGAGGTAAAGGCTTTTATATTTCTAGAACAAAACTTATTTCCAAGGTAAATATTTTAATTCTTTTTAATAAACTAAGTAACTACAAATTAAAACCGTACAATTATTTTGTAGACACAATTGGTGCAAATTCTCATACAGATTTACAAATTTACCATTGTGATGAAACTTTATTTTCTAACATCTTAGAAAGAAATAGAATGGCATACGATTACTTTATAATTATGCCGCACTTTAAGAACGAATTTGGCAAACATGTTAGTTTTACCGACAAGGCTTTACAAGCTATTAATAAAATTGATAAAGAAAAACTAGTTATTCTTGACAATATTAAACCTGAACTAAGTGATGCTCTTGGAGTTATTTACCAAGATTTTGAAAACGACATCTACAATGCACTTAGCAGTGGCTTAACTAAAATAAGAAAGTACAAAAAACTTATACTGGTATACCCAGAAAATGCTGTTTACCCTTTTCCAAGAAGAATTTTACACGGATTTAGAAGATTTTGTATCAATCATAAATTAGAATTTGAAATTATAGATCAAATTTATGATGACATTATTATAAAGCGTGGCGATTTATTTGTTACTATAAGAGAGTCTGACTTGGTTAATTTGGTAAAACAAGTAAGAGAAAACGAATACAAAAAAGGTGATGAAATTGGTATTATTTCTTATAATGATACACCACTTAAAGAACTTTTAGGAATTACTGTAATTTCAACTGATTTTAAAATAATGGGAGAAACTGCCGCAGAAACTATTTTAAATAAGAAAAAACAAAAACTAAAAGTTCCTTTTCACTTAATTGAAAGAGATTCTTTATAAGTTTTTTATTTGCTGTACGTTTTCATTTGAATACTAGATGGGTTCTTTACACTAATATCAAAAGGTAACT
>CAYPHE010000221.1:0-4659 GCA_964410075.1 uncultured Polaribacter sp. | reverse complement strand
CAGGAATAATTTCTGATAAAAACGAGAATAAATTCGCTTTTAATTCTTTAGGTCCGATATTTTTATAAGTTGCTAAAATTTGGTTGAACTCTTCTAAACTATAGCCTTCTTCTGCACCTGGTAAACCTGCAATAATATTTCTGATTAACTTTGTTTGCCCCTCTTCTGATGTGTTTTTAATAAACTCTGCAGCTTTTTGCTTTTGAGCATCAGAATACGCTTCTTCTGCACCTGGTCTTTTTAACAAATACAATTCAAAAGCAGCAAAAGCGGCAGCTTCAAAACGCAATGCAGTAGACTCATCAGACACTTCGTAATCTAAATTAGTTCGTGTCCAGTCTAATACTGGCATAAAGTTGTAACACACAATATCAATTCCACATTCTCCTAAATTTAAAAGAGTTTGTTTGTAATTTTCGATATATTTTTGATAGTCGCCAGATTTGGTTTTAATGTTCTCATGAATTGGCACTGATTCTACTACAGACCAAGTCAATCCTACATTTTCTATAATTTCTTTTCTTTTGGTAATTTCTTCAACTGTCCAAACTTCTCCATTTGGAATATGGTGTAATGCAGAAACAATTCCTGTTGCACCGCTTTGTTTTATGTCTGATAAAGAAACTGGATCATTTGGCCCATACCAACGCCAAGTTTGTTCTAAATTTTGAGTCATTTTTCTAATTTTTATACACCACTATATGCTGAGAAACCTCCATCGATTGGAATTACAATTCCTGTTACAAATGCAGAAGCATCATCACATAAATACAAAGTAGAACTTACTAAATCATCTGCAGTTCCGTAACGTCCCATTGGAGTTTGATCTATAATTTGCTGTCCTCTTTGCGTTAAACTTCCATCTTCATTAGTTAATAATGCTCGGTTTTGGTCTGTTAAGAAAAAACCTGGCGCTAAAGCGTTTACACGAATACCTACTTTAGAAAAGTGTACTGCCAACCATTGTGTAAAGTTAGAAATTGCAGCTTTTGCTCCACTGTATGCAGGTATTTTGGTTAACGGAGTATAAGCGTTCATAGATGAAATATTCAATATAGAACACCCTTCACGTCCAACCATATCCGTAGCAAAAACTTGAGTAGGAATTAACGTTCCTAAAAAGTTTAAGTTAAATGTAAACTCAATTCCTTTTGGATCTAAATCAAAGAAAGTTTTAAAACCTTCAGCAGCATTTTGTAAATCTTCCATTGCAAAAAACGGATTAGAAGTAGTTCCTAAAGGGTGATTTCCTCCTGCTCCATTTACTAAAATATCCACTTTTCCAAAAGCATCATTTACTACTTGTTTTGCTTTTTCTAGAGAATCCTTTTCCAATACATTGGCTGCAACACCTATTGCTTCACCTCCAGCAGCTTTAATTTCTTCTGCAACTTTGTTTGCTGCTTCTTCTCTTAAATCTAGTACAGCTATTTTGTTTCCTTCTTTTGCAAGAGCCATAGCCATTGTGCTACATAATACACCTCCTGCACCTGTTAATACGATTGTTTTACTCATATTTTTATTAAAATCTGGTTAAACGTTTAAGCAATAAAACGCAACATTATATATTATTACCTTTTTTACTGATAATTTTAAGCAAATCTAGGATTTATATTCTAAAGACAAATATTTTTTTAAATAAAATACACATCTTTTAAAAATGTGAAAATTTAATAATGTGAAATAATAGTTTCTTTTTTTTAAACTATCTTTAAAAAACAAAGTCTTACTTGTAAGTTACTTAAAATGAATACAAAACAAATCTCTCATCTTTATCATAGAGCCTGTTTCGGAATTGGAAAATATGGTCTAAAAAAGTTAAAACGAAAATCTAAAAAAGCTACTGTAAATAGTCTTTTTGAAGACAGTATTACATTTACACCATTAAAAGTAAATACCGAAGAAATAGACGTAATTACTAGCATGACTAGAAGGGAACTTAGAAAAAAATTTGATTACGAAAAGCTTGCTGAGTTCAGAAAAAAAAGTCAACAAAAAGTAAAAGAATTAAATATAGCTTGGATTAATCGTTTACAAGAAGATGCTTCTTTTAGAGAAAAAATGACGCTATTTTGGGCAAATGTTTTTGTTTGTAGAGACAATAACAACATTTTTTTTATTCAGCGTTACAACAACACACTAAGGCAACACGCTCTTGGTAATTTGGGTGAATTTGTAAAAGCTATTGCTAAAGAAGCTTCTATGAGTAGGTACTTAAATAACGATCAAAACAAAAAAAAGAGTCCTAATGAAAATTTTGCAAGAGAATTAATGGAGCTGTTTACTTTAGGTGTTGGTAATTATACTGAAAAAGACATTAAAGAAGCTGCAAGGGCTTTTACAGGCTGGTCTTACTTACCAAATGGCGACTTCAAGTTGATCAAATTTCTGCATGATGATGGTGAAAAAACTTTTTTTAGCCAAACAGGAAATTTTAATGGTGATGACATTATAGATATAATTTTACAACAAAAACAATGTGCTCGTTTTATTTGCAGTAAAATATATACCTATTTCGTAAATCCAAAAATAAATTACAATCATTTAGAGGAAATTACAGAAGTATTTTATAAAGATTATAGTATTGAAAATGTAATGCGTTATCTTTTTAATTCTGATTGGTTTTATGATGATGAAAACATAGGAGTGAAAATAAAATCTCCAATGGAATTAATTATTGGTATGCATCAAATTGTACCTATAAAATTTACCAAAACAAAACAACTGCGTTACTTCCAGAAAATGACAGGACAAATGTTATTATTTCCTGATAATGTTTCTGGCTGGAAAGGAAACACTTCTTGGATAGATTCTAACACACTAATGTTTAGAATGCGCCTAGCTTCTATAATGTTAAACAATGCTATTATTAAAATAGATGAAAAACAAAGCTCAGAAAATAAAAACGAAAATTTTTATACTAAAGTTCGAGAGAAAAGTAAAGTTATAAAAACAGTTGCAAATTGGGAGAAATTCCAACAAGAGTACAAAAATGTTACTCCACAAGAACTAAAAGAAATAATTATTCAACCTAAAATTGATAAAGATACTGCTACATATTTAGCCAAATTAAAAATAACTTCTAATAGAGAATTCTGTATACAATTAATGTCTACACCAGAATATCAGCTCTGCTAAAAATAATACTTATGAAAAGACGCGATTTTTTAAAACAAAGCAGTTTAGCCAGTAGCTTATTTTTTGTCCCAAATTTTGTAAAGTCATTTGAGCAACTACCTCCAAGTTTAGTTACTCACAAGAAATTAGTTATTATTCAGTTGTCTGGAGGAAACGATGGTCTAAATACCATTATACCTTATAATAACGACATTTATTATAGAAACAGACCCAAACTAGCAATTACAAAAAACAACATTATTAAAGTCAATGACGAATTAGGTTTTAATAAGAATCTAAAAGAATTAAAAGATCTTTTTGACAATGGATATGTAAATATTATAAACAACGTAGGGTACCCTAACCCAAGTAGATCTCACTTTAGGTCTACAGACATTTGGCAAACTGCCAGCAGTGCCAACGAATATTTAAGTACTGGTTGGTTGGGGCGTTATTTAGATGAGTTTGGTAAAAATCCACATTCTGGTATCGAAATTGATGATAGCCTGTCTTTATTATTAAAAGGCAATAAAATTAACGGAATTGCAACAACCAACCCAAAATCTTTATATAACAATTCTAGAAATCCTTACTTTCAAAAAATTGTAAATCATCAAACAGATGAACATTTGAGCGAACACAATTTGGGTTATTTATATAAAACTATGATAGAAGCCAAATCTTCTGCAAAGTACATTTATGAAACTTCAAAAACATATACCAATAAAACTACTTATCCGAATACTGGATTCGGAAAACAATTAAAGACTACAGCAGCATTTATAAATTCTAATATTAACACTAGTGTTTATTATGTTTCTATGGGTGGTTTTGATACGCATGCAAATCAACAGAACCAACAAAATAGATTGTTGAAAAATTATAGTGAGGCAATTAAGGTTTTTGTAGATGATTTAGAAAAACAAGGAACGTTTAAAGACACTTTAATTGTTACATTTTCTGAATTTGGTAGAAGAGTTCAACAGAATGCAGGAGGAGGTACAGATCATGGTGCTGCAAATAATGTGCTATTAATTGGAAAAAATTTAAAGCAACAAGGTTTTTATAATGCTTCTCCTGATTTGGCAAATTTAGATGCAAATGGAGACCTAAAGTATTCTGTAGATTTTAGATCTATTTATGCAACTGTTTTAAACGGTTGGTTAAATGTAGATGACGAGAAAATTTTAAACAAAAAATTTAACAAACTTAAATTTATTTAAATCAAAAAGAGCTGGATATTAATCCAGCTCTTTCGTTTAAAATCTATAAATCCCCCAATTTATAAAGAAATAAACATTAATTATCTCTCGGCAAAAATACATCTGAATTAGATATTTTTCTTTCAACTTTCGACAAACGGTAGTTATAACGGGTTAACTGGTAAGTTTCTTTCGTTTACCAGAAGATTGTCGGTCATGGAGAGTCATCACCATGAAAAATCTATTAAAATACTGTATTAGATTTTTTAACATACTACACATTCAATTAAAAAATTACTTATCTTACTTGTGTTTAAACGTGAGTTCAATTTAAAAACTA
>CAYPHE010000220.1:0-4687 GCA_964410075.1 uncultured Polaribacter sp. | reverse complement strand
TTTTTACGTCTAAAAAGGCAGATAGCATATAAATTTAATTTAGAACAGAAAGGAAACAAAAGTATGCTTACTTGGAAAGAAGTGATTCACTTCACAACAAAAGGAAACCCAACTCCAGAGAAAAGAGTTGAAAAAACCGAAACAGAATGGAAAGCTCAATTAACTCCTGAGCAATTTAGAATTACCAGATTAAAAGGAACAGAAAGACCCCATAGCGGAGCTTTATGTAGCATTTATGAAGAAGGCAAATACAACTGTGTATGTTGTAACACTCCTTTATTTGACTCTACAATAAAGTTTAGTTCTGGTACTGGATGGCCTAGTTTTACACAACCTATTACAGAAAACGCTATTAAATATCATAAAGATGTTTCTTTTGGTATGGTTAGAGTAGAAGTAATGTGTAATACCTGCGATGGGCATTTAGGTCATGTTTTTCCTGATGGTCCGGAACCTAGTGGTTTGCGTTACTGCATTAATTCTGAATCGTTAACGTTAGATAAAAAATAATTTTTTAAAACTGTCATTACAAATAAAATGAAGCAATCTTTAGCTTAAAGATTATTTCAATCATTTTTCTTTGGTAATGGCTAGAGGCTAAATAGATGAAAAAAAATATACAAACTGCCATTTTAGGTGGTGGATGTTTTTGGTGTACAGAAGCTGTATTCCAAGAAGTAAAAGGAGTAGAAAAAGTAGTATCTGGATACTCTGGAGGAAATGCTCCGGGTAAACCAACGTATAGAGAAATTTGTTCTGGATTAACAGGCCATGCAGAAGTAATTGAAATTACTTTTGACGCCAACGTTATCTCTTTTGAAGAAATTTTAGTCATTTTTATGACTACTCACAATCCGACAACTTTAAACCAACAAGGTGCGGATAGAGGTACTCAATACCGTTCTGTAATTTTTTATCAGGATGAAAATCAGAAACAGATTTCTGAAGAAGTTGTAAAGCAAATTCAATCTTATTATGATGATAAAATTGTAACAGAAATTAGTCCTTTAGCTATTTTTTATGAGGCAGAAAAAGAGCATCAAAATTACTACAAACAAAACTCCCAGCAAGGGTATTGTAGTTTTGTAATTGCTCCAAAACTTGCTAAATTGAGAAAACTACATGCTAATAAACTAAAATAAATTACAATTGGGTTTCCTAAATTATATAATTTAGGAAGCTTAATTGTTAAACAGCTAAAAAATGACAGATATTTTATTATACGGAGCAGATTGGTGCCCAGATTGCAGAAGAGCAAAAACATATTTAAAAGAAAACAACATTAACTTTTCTTTTATTGATGTAGACTTAGATAAAGAAGCTACTGCTAAAGTAGAAGCAATTAATAACGGAAAAAGAATTATTCCTACTGTAATTATAAAAGGAAAATCTTATACAAATCCAAACAATATAGAATTGGCTTCTGTTTTGGGGATAAATGAAGTGGGTAGAGTACAATTATTTGGTGCTGATTGGTGTCCAGATTGTAGAAGAGCAAAAAGTTTTCTACGAGATAATAGTATTAATTTTGATTTTATAGATGTTGACCAGTATGATTGGGCAACTGCCAAAGTAGAGGCAATTAATAATGGAAAAAGAATTATTCCTACTATTTTAATTAATGATGTTCCTTACACAAACCCAGATAATGTTAAATTAACTGAGTTGCTCTCAATAAATATTGAAAAAGAACATAAGATTTTTGATACCATTATTATTGGTGGTGGAGCAGCAGGTTTAACTACTTCTATTTATGCGCAAAGAGATCGTTTTGACACGTTAATATTAGAAAAATCGACCATTGGAGGAAACGCTTTTTTAACCGAAAAAATTGAAAATTACCCAGGTTTTACTTCTATTTCTGGACCAAAATTAATGGAGAAGATGGAAGAACAAGCCAAAACCTACGGAGCAGTTATTAAAACTGGAGAAGAAGTTGTTGCCCTAAAAAAGCAAGACGGTATATTTTCTATACAAACCAAAAGCACCACTTATTTAGGAAAAACTGTAGTACTATCTACAGGTTCTACTTACAGAAAAATAGGCATTCCAAATGAAGAGGAATTGATTGGTTCTGGAATTCATTTTTGTGCCACTTGCGATGGTGCTTTTTATAGAGATAAAGATATTATTGTTGTAGGCGGAGGAAACTCAGCTTTAGAAGAAGGCATATTTTTAGCAGGTTTTTGTAAAAGCGTAAAAATTGTTCATCGATCAGAAAATTTTTCTGCGTCAGAAACTTATGTAGAAAAATTAAAAACTATCGATAACATTACCACCTACATGAATAAAACATCTTTAGAGTTTCTTGCAAACGACAATGGTTTATTTAAAGGCCTAAAAATAAAAGATAATAAAACAAACCAAGAATCTATTTTAGAAGCAGATGGTACTTTTATTTTTATTGGTTTAATTCCAAATACAAAATCCTTTAAAAACGTTATTAATTTAGATAGTAAAGGTTTTATTCAAACAACAGGATTAGCGCAAACTTCTGTAGAAGGTATTTTTGCGGCAGGTGATTGTAGAGAAGGTGCAATTGCTCAAGTTGCAGCAGCAACTGGAGAAGGTGTTTTAGCAAGTTACGGAATTAGAAATTATCTAAAATAATAAGTTCTTATAATCTTGAAAGTGATTCCAAACATAAAACTTTACGGCTCACAAAAATGCCATAAAACACAATACTACAAACAATTTTTAGAAACGCGTAATTTAGATTACGCGTTTTTAGATGTAACACAAAATGAAGGTTTTGCAGAAGAATTGCGTAACTTGTATGAAAATAAAAAGCTAAATTTTCCTACAATTACAATACGTAGCAAAAAATTAAGAAATCCCTCTGATGATGATCTTCTAAAATGGATTGATAAATTATTATGAAACTAAACATAAAAAATACATTCACATCAGAATTACCCGCAGATAAAATTCTCAAAAATTCAATAAGACAAGTTGAGGAAGCTGTTTTTTCTTATGTAAATCCTAAATCAACAAAAGCACCAAAAGTAATTCACACTTCGTCAGAAATGGCAACGGAATTGGGTATTTCTGAGGAAGAAATTCAATCTGACTTTTTTACAAATGTTGTTACAGGAAATGAAGTTTATCCAAATACAAAACCTTATGCTATGTGTTATGGAGGACATCAATTTGGCAATTGGGCAGGACAATTAGGAGACGGAAGAGCAATCAATCTATTTGAAATTGAACATCAAAATAAAAACTGGAAAATACAATTAAAAGGAGCTGGAAAAACACCATATTCTAGAACCGCTGATGGTTTGGCTGTATTACGTTCTTCAATAAGAGAATATTTGTGTGCTGAAGCCATGTTTCATTTAGGCGTACCCACAACCAGATCTTTATCCTTAAGTTTATCTGGAGACCAAGTTTTACGTGATGTGCTGTACAATGGAAACCCTGCTTACGAAAAAGGAGCAATCGTTTCTAGAATTTCTCCTTCTTTTTTGCGCTTTGGTAACTATCAAATTTTTGCTGCAAGAAACGACGTTAAAAACTTAAAAATCTTAGTTGATTACACCATAAAACACCATTACGCTTATTTGGGAGAACCTTCTAAAGAAACTTACATTAACTTTTTTGCAGAAGTAACTCAAAAAACCTTAGAAATGATTATTCATTGGCAAAGAGTTGGTTTTGTCCACGGAGTTATGAATACGGACAATATGTCCATCTTAGGTTTAACCATAGATTATGGACCTTATGGCTGGTTAGAAGGTTTCGATTTTGGTTGGACACCAAATACTACAGATAGGCAACACAAACGCTATAGATATGGTAACCAACCTAATATTGGTTTATGGAACTTGTTTCAATTGGCAAACGCTTTGTATCCTTTAATTGAAGAAGCCACTCCTTTAGAAAATATTTTAAACGAATACAAAACCAATTACGAAACACTTTCTACAACAATGATGAAATCTAAATTAGGCTTGTTTGAAGAAGATAAAAACGACCCTGATTTGATTATTGCCTTAGAAGAAAATTTACATCTTGTAGAAACAGACATGACTATTTTCTTTAGAAACCTTAGTAATTTTTCTAATGCAGATAACTATTTTTCTAAGATTAAAGATGCTTTATACAACTTAGAGAATCTTTCTGATAATGTAAAAAAACAATGGAATAGTTGGTTTAAAAAATATGAAAAGCGATTGCAAGCAGAAAAGTTATTGCAAGCAGAACGTAAAGAAAAAATGGATGCTAAAAATCCAAAATATGTATTACGTAATTACATGGCTCAATTAGCAATTGATGCTGCAGACAAAGGTGATTACTCATTAATTGATGAATTATTTAACCTTCTTAAAAAACCGTATGATGAACAACCACAAAACGAAAAATGGTTTGCAAAACGCCCTGAGTGGGCGAGAAACAAAGTAGGTTGTTCTATGTTATCTTGTAGTTCGTAATGGCATTGTTAGACAAAATACACCAAATTTCTGAAGGGTATTCAGAAGGAATTTACAACAACAAAAAATACAGTATTACAAAACAGATTTTTAACAACGGAAAATCTTATAAAATTTTCGGAAAAGAATTACAAGGAACAGATTTTATCAGCTTAAATTATTATATCACTTCTAAAAATGAGCTTTTAAAACCTTGTGAAATGCCAAAAGAAAAAGTAATAGATTTTATAGAAAAAGTAAAAATAATATGATTG
>CAYPHE010000219.1:0-4712 GCA_964410075.1 uncultured Polaribacter sp. | reverse complement strand
GGATGTGCATTTACCCAAACCTCACCATCTGTAAAATATTCTTTTTTCCAAATAGGAACCGTTTCTTTTAAGGTATCTATGGCAAATTCGCAAGCTAAAAACGCATCTTTTCTGTGTTTTGAAGAAGCAGTTATAATTACAGGAATTTCTCCTATTTGTAACATCCCAATTGCATGATGAATGGCAATTTTTTTTATATTGAATTTCTCCAATGCCAAATCTGCGATTTTTTGCATCTCTTTTAGTGCCATTGGTTCGTACGCAGAAAAATCTAATTGCAATACTTCTTTGCCTTTTGTGTTATTTCTAACGGTTCCTATAAAAGCTGAAATTCCGCCACAGAAATCATCAGTTACAAAATCGTAACAATACGTTAAGTCTAATTTTTCGGATGTTATTTTTATGGAAGTATTACTCATAGTTTACAACAAAATTAGGAAAACAATATCGTATTTTTGTGATTATAAGGTTTTATTAAAAAGACATCTAAAAATCTATATTAAAAATGAAAACTATATTTAGAATTGTAGGCATATTAGAAGGAATTTCTTATTTATTATTAATGAGTTTAGGTTTGTATTACAAATACGTTTTAAACGATCCTAGTTTTGTAAAACTATTGGGCATGCCTCATGGTTTACTTTTTATGCTGTACATTGTTTTAGCTATAGTTATTAAACCAATGATGAATTGGAGTAACAAAACTTTAGGAATTGTTTTTTTAGGGTCAATAATTCCTTTTGGGACATTTTATGTAGACTGGAAATACTTTAAAAAGTAATATTGTAATTTCGAGCGAAATTATTCGAAATAAAATGTAGAATAATTTAGTATCGAGAAGTCTTTAAAGCCTGATATTCCTAATTTATCTGGAATCGATAATTAGAAATTTACCCTCCACTAACAGGTGGAATAATAGCCACCACATCGTTTTCTTTTAATAGGAAATCATCATCAGCATATTCTTCATTAACAGCAACTGCATAAGAATTGATATTTTCTAATTGAGAATATTTATTTTTTAAAAACATTTTAAAATCAGCTATTGTTATAGATTTTTCAACTTCTAAAATCAAGTTAGAGGTATTTACCAAGTCTGTAGTAATTCCAAAAAAGAGTACTCTAATATTCATTAAACAAATTTAGTTAAAAAAACTTCCAAGCAAATACAAAACCAGTTTCTTGTATGCCTTTGTAAAAAGAATTTACATATTCAAAACGAAAAACACGCCATTTGCCATAACCCAAATTATCTAAACCAATAGAGTATTCTGAGTAAGGCGTTATATTGTCCATAAATAAGTATTTAGCTCCAATAACTAAATGGAAATTTAGTTGATTAACTAAAGGTATTTTACTTAAAAGCGCTCCTTTAAAATTATGTTCAAAATGAGCTTCTGCAGTTCTGTCGTTGGTAAAAAACCTGTAATATTCTAATATATTAAAACTATTTAATTCGTGGTCTATAGGAAAAAATAATTGATTACCATTAGCTTGTAAATTATCCATAAAAGCTAAGTTTTTCTTTTTTAAAAAAATACCTCCTCGCAAATGGTAGGCAAAATCGCCATAGCTACCAATTTTAAATTTTTGTCTAATATTAGCAATAAATAAATCAGAATTTAATCTACCTTCAGTAGCTCCAAAGCGTTTGCGATAATTAATATTTAATGATGGAATTTTAGGATTTCCAATATTAAACTTTCCGTTAGGGTATGATAAATATTTTTGACCAAAAATAAAAGTTGCTCCAACGTTTAGGGTTGCAATTTCATGCCCTTTAAAAGGAGCACTTGCAAAATCTTTTTCATCTAAAGGGTTGTTAGACGTATAGGGTTTATCATTCCAAATATTTGTAAAAAAGTAATTTGTGGTATTAAACAAAGGTTTTCTGCCTGCGTATTCTAAAGAGGTATTAAGGTAAAAGCCATTTTTCACCTCTTGTGAAAAAGAAATTTTAGCAAAATCTTTTTCAAAAATTTTCATATAATTATTTCTAAAAAATAAGGAATTAAGGGTGTTGTTTAGTTTAAAAATAGGTTCACGTTCATTAAATTGTTGCGTAGTTAAACCTGCAACAAAAGTTAATTTTGGTCTAGAAGTATTGTTCCAGTTTTTATTAAAAAACACAAAAGGTCTAACTCTGTCATCAGAAAAACCATAATTTACCTTTGCTCCAAAATTAAACCACTTGCCTTTGTTGTTTTGTCTTTTAAAATAATTAACACCAATTGACGTATTAAAACCTTGAACTGTGTTAAAACTAAAATTATCAATTAATCCATCAAAATTCAGTGCCCATTTTTCGTAAGAATTTCTATAAGTATATCCTGTTATCGGAGAAATAAAGTTGAACTTATTTTGAACTTTATTTATAGAATCTAAATAGGGTTTCGATTTTCGAACAACTTTTATACTGTCTTTTATAGAATAATCTCTTATCTCTTCTTTAGTAAGAGGTACAGGTCGTAAAGTATTCCAATAAGTAGTGTCTTTTTTTGTAGCATTTTTCTCAAAACTTAAGATTTCATTAGAAAAAGTACTTTTCTTAAAGTCTGGCTTAAAGTTGTACTCAGAATAACCAGAAGCAAATTTTCCATTAAAATTAAATCCGAAAATATTTACTTTAAAATCAATTTGTTGGCTAATTAAAACCCAAGCTTTGTTTTTTGGAGTATAATTATAGTTTTGTTTTAATTTTAGTGTGTCTACAATAGGTAAGTTTGCTTGAGCACCAGTAACAAAAACGTCCGTTCCATAAATACTCCATTCGTCTTCTACAATATAAATTGAACCACTAAAAACTGGAGCATTCTTCCGTTTAGGTATAATCTTTATTTTATTAATCAGTCGTTTGTCATCATTATAAAAACTACCTTCTAACTGGTAAGTATAATAAGAAAAAGCATTATTTGCTATGGGAGAAATCAGTTCATTACCAAAGTCTACTTTATTAGTGTAAAAATTAATATTTGCATCTTCGGCCCTATTAAAACTAATTCCATTATCTCTTCCACTAACTTTAGAGGCAATAATTTTCTCTTTAAATTGTTTGGGTTTTTTCTGATACGCAATTTTAGAAACAGTTTCAGATAAATAAATAATTCCACTTCTGGTAGTATCTAAACCACCACCAAAATCACCTAAATTTTGACCTAAAAATTTCTTTGGCGCATTTTTTATTTTATACAACCCTCTCGAATAAAATTTAGCAGTATAAGTTTTAAATTTATCAGTATTCTTCTCTTTAGCGGCAATTGTATTTCTAATAATTTCGTTGGCAGGATTTTCTTCGGAAGAAATTAAAACTTCATCTAGAATAACTTGTTCTTCCTGAAGTATAACATTCAGTTGATAAGGAAACTCAGTAATTTGAATCTGTTTTTTTTGAAGTTGATATCCTAAGTACTGAAAAACAACGGTGTAATTTCCTTTTGAAGTAACTGGTAAATAATAATAGCCATTATCGTTAGAAGTAGTTCCTGATAAAGAACTTTCTAAATATACACTAACTGTAGAAAGGTTTTTTCCATTAGTGTCTTTTATAGTTCCAGTAATTTGAGCGGAAATTTTTACAGTTAAAAATAAAATAATAACTACAAAAAACTTTTGCATGATTTGGTTGTTTGTTACAACGAAAGTAGCAACTTCTTTAGTAATAGGAAAGTTTAATTTTTGTTAAATAAATAGGTACTGTTAATGATTTGAAATATTGTGTTAGTAAAAAAAATAAATCCAAAAAGGTTAAAAAATAAAGTGATTTTAGATATTTAAGATTTCTTAGTTTTGTTTTAATGAAAAACCAATATTCGCAATTAATAAAAAAGCACGCCAAACGATTGGGTTTTTTAAATTGTGGTATTGCCAAAGCTACTTTTTTAGAAGATGAAGCCCCTCGTTTAGAAACTTGGTTAAAAAATGGTTTTCATGGTGAAATGAAATATATGGAGAACCATTTTGACAAGCGTTTAGATCCACGTTTGTTGGTAGATAATGCTAAATCTGTTGTTTCTTTATCTTACAATTATTTTCCTGAAAAACAGCAAATAAGCAACAGTTACAAACTTTCTAAATATGCTTATGGAGAAGATTATCACTTTGTAATCAAACAAAAATTAAGAGAGCTACTAGAAATACTTCAAGAAGAAATAGGAGAAATATCTGGCCGATGTTTTGTAGATTCTGCACCTGTTTTAGAAAGAGCTTGGGCAGAAAAAGCAGGTATTGGTTGGAATGGGAAACATAGTTTGCAGATTCAAAAACAAAAAGGTTCTTTTTTCTTCTTAGCAGAACTAATTATCGATTTAGAATTATCGTACGATCACCCTACAACTACAGACCATTGTGGTACTTGTACAAAATGTATAGATGCTTGTCCAACAGAGGCAATTTTGCCAAATAATATTGTAGATGGTAGCAAATGTATTTCTTACGCAACTATAGAATTGAAAGAAAACATTCCTACATCATTTAAAGGTAACATGCAAGATTGGATGTTTGGTTGCGATATTTGTCAAGATGTATGCCCATGGAATCGATTTTCTAAACCGCATAACCAACCTTTATTTGCTCCCAAAGAAAACTTGTTAGAAATGACAAAAAAAGATTGGGAAGAAATTACGGAAGAGACCTTTAAAAAGGTATTTAAAAAGTCTGCAGTAAAACGAACTAAATTTGCTGGTTTACAAAGAAATATTCAGTTTTTGAAGTAA
>CAYPHE010000218.1:0-4725 GCA_964410075.1 uncultured Polaribacter sp. | reverse complement strand
TCAAAAAACAAAAAACTAGAAACTTATTTAACATAATATAACTATTGGATTTCCCAAAAGTAGTTTAAATTATTTCTAAAATAGTCCTGTAATGTCCTGATACAAAAAATTTAAACTCTTTCAAGTTTAATAGGATACGCCTTATTTGCGTTCCATTGACACACGTATAAATTTTCATCGTTATCAACACACACATCGTGGCAATGACGAAAAATAGGTTGCTCTTGTACCATGCGTTGCAATTTTCCTTTTTTGTATGTTGGTTTTGTACCTCCAGGATTAGAAACAACTTTTCCCTTATCATCTAAAATAGTTACAAAACCTGATTTAGGGTTGATATTAAAAGGATGTGTATTTTTATCACCTTCTACATAATCGATATCTGAGGACCAACAAACTCCAGAATATAAGTTCTCATTATGAATTACAGGACGACAGACAAACGCTCCTGGTAAATCTATTTGTTCTATATACTTGCCATCTAACGTAAAACGTTTGAAACAATTTGTTGCTCTAGATGTTATTAATAAAGTTGGTTCTCCTTTCCCTCTATAATCTATACAAACACCATGAGCAGTTTGGAATTGATTTTGACCTGTACCTCTTCCTTCACCTATTTTTCTAATAAACTCCCCGTCTTTTGTAAACTGTAATATGTAATTTGATCCATAACCATCTGCAATATAGATATCTCCATTAGGACCAATAGCACTTTCCGTAGGGTTAAATTTATCTTTTTTCTCGTAAGCCCCGTATTGAGAAGGATGTCCAATAATCATTAGCTCTCTTCCGTCAGTGGTTGTTTTTATTAGACTTTTTCCTTTTGAATCGCAGATAAATAAGAAATCTTCAGAGCCATCATTCCATAAAGACAAACCGTGTCCGCCTTTGTAACGAATACCCCAAGAATCTAATAATTTACCAGACTTATCATAAATTAAAATATTATTTTTAGTGTTATCTCCAACAACAATTAAACGACCCTTAGAGTCCATTACCATTTCATGGCAGTTTTTAACAGGTGTTTTTGCTCTGTCTAAATCTCCCCAAGATTTATGTACTTTGTACTTAAAATCTCCATGTCCAATAATAGTATCGTACATTTTAGGTTTCGATTTTAATATATTAAAATGTGGTGCAACTAAAATACCTGCTGCTGCCTTAACTGTATTTCCTAAAAATTGTTTACGATTCATTCTTTTTTGTTTTTAAGCTTTCATTTCTTTTCCAAAAAGGTCTAATATTGGTTTTCCTTTACCATCTGGAGTGGTATAAAAGGGTCTACTTTCTACGTTATAATGTGTTTGAGAATCGATACCCAAAGCATGATAAATAGATTGATGTACTTGATCGATAACTACTGGTTTTTCTATAGAAACACAAGGTCTTTCATCTGCAGTTTTACCATAAACCAACCCTTTTTTTACACCTCCACCCCACAGTAAAATAGAGCCTCCATCCGTAAAATGACGGTGCATTCCATAATGTCTAATATGCTCAATTTTATCTGGTTGTCTTCTGGCCTGATCTCTTACTTCTTCCCCTGGTCTACCTTCCATAATAGCATCTCTACTAAACTCACTTGCCAAAATAACCAAGGTTCTATCTAAATGACCAGATTCATCTAAATCTTTAATTAATTGCGCAACAGGTCTATCTATAAGCTTTTTCATTTGTTTTACTCTAGTATGCCCGTTCGCATGCGTATCCCATCCTAAAAATGGTTCATACTCTGTAGATACAGAAATAAATCTTCCTCCATTTTGTGCCAAACGTTTTGCTAGTAAACAACCTAATCCAAAACGACCTGTATTGTATGTATCGTATTTTTCTTTTGACTCTAAAGACAAATCAAATACTTTAGCTTCTGGAGAATTCAAAAGTCGATACGACTGCTCCATGGAACGCATTAACGATTCTCTTTGGTAATCGCTTGCTTGCTCCATTACTTCGCTCTTGTTAGCCAATTCTTTGTACAGTTTATAGCGCGCTTCAAAACGTTTTAAAGACATTCCTTTTGGAGGGCGAACACTGTCTAAACCTTCTGACGGATCTGGAATTAAAAACGGACCATATTCGCTACCTAAAAAACCAGCTGTATGAAACGCCTTTAATTCTTCTGCCTCTCCCATTGTAAAACGTTGCCCAATAGAAATAAATGGAGGTATTACAGGATTTGCAGGTCCTAATTCTTTGGCGATCCACGCGCCAATATGAGGCGCTTGTACAGATTGTGGTGGCTCGTAACATGTATGCCAATGAAATTGATGTCTAGTATGTAATATAAAACCTAAATCTGCTGCTTTATAAGATCTAATAATCGCTCCTTTATCCATTACATTTCCAATAGATTGTAAACCTTCAGAAAATTCTAAACCATCTACCGCTGTTGGGTGTTTCGGAAAGGTACTTAATACACTATTGGTTTGTAATCCTTTTTCAAAAGGCGCATATTTTTTTGGATCAAAGGTTTCTGTATGTGCCATTCCTCCTGCCATCCATAGTAAAATAACACTATCTGCAGACGCTGCCATTTTTTGCACTTCGGTAGAACAAGAACTTAAAAAACTTGCTACAGGAATGGTAGTTGTAGACGCAGCAATACTTGCTGCTGTCATTTTTTTGATAAAATCTCTACGAGACCTCATTTTAATATTTTTATCTTTCATAACTTAAGAGGAATTCTTTTAGTTAATAAATTGAAATTCTGGAGAAATTAAAACCGACCAAATTACATCTTGCAGTTGTTCTGCATTAGGCTGATTACCTAAAGAAGCTATTAAAATCTTTTGCTCATCAGATGAAGGGTGTCTACCTAATAACTCCTGATATAAGGTATCTACAATTACACCACTATCTGTACCATATTTCTCTAACCATTTTTCTGCTCCTTTTTCTAAAACTCCATTAAAATATGCTCCATTTGTTAGTTCTAAAGCTTGTAGTAAAGTAGCCTGTTCCTCTCTTTTAGAAACTACAATTTCTCTATTTGGTCTCCCCAAAGCTTTTAAGAAAGAATGTTGTTTTACCAAACTTGCTCTAGCAAATGTTTTTTCGTGCTCTTTAAATGTAAAGTCTAATAATTTAGCCCAATTGCTATTTCCATAATTCTTGACTTTTTTCCAATTTTTAGTATCAAAATTTAAATTGATCCAATTTTTATTAGGTGTTCTATCTGTACTTTTCCACGTTTCGTTAGAATATAATTTGAATGATTTGCCATCAGTAAAAACAACTTTCATGGCGAATAAAATACTGGCAGGATTGTCTATTTTACCAATATTATTTCCTTCTACAGCGATAATATTATCTCCTTTATGTAACAAATGTGTTACATCGTATTTCCCTACTTTCGTCCAATCATTTCCTTCTCCAACCCTTTTACCATTGATAAAAAGTGTGTAAGCATCATCTACAGAAATTAATACTGAAGCATTTTTTATAGTCTTTTTAGAAAGTTGAAATACTTTTCTAAAATAGCGTTTACCTGGTAATGGCAACACTGTATTTGTTAAATCTTTCTCATGATGCCAAATGCGTTGTGCTGGCATTTTTTCTTCATTAGGGTTGAAAGCAACTGCTTGATAAACTGGCGCAACAACCTGACTAATAGCATCTGAAAATTGTTCTGCGCTCAAACGTCTTAAAACAGGGCCTTTAAACACATAGTCTTTTTTTAAATCTTCCTGTTTTTTATAATTTACTGTTGGCATTTGATACGCTTTAGACGTCATGATTCGTTTTATCAGATGTTTTAAATCTGTACCAGAATCTATAAAATCTGCAGCTATCCAATCTAACAATTCTGCATTCCATGGCGTATTGTCCATCTCATCTACAGGTTCAATAATACCTCTACCTATCAAACGCTCCCAAACACGGTTGGTAATGGTTCTATATAAACGTCCATTTTCTTTATTAATCATCACTTCAGATAATTTTAACAAACGTTCTTTTAATGTTTTTCCTTCTACACTACCCAATTCTGGATACAAGAAATTAACTTTTGCTATTTTACCTATTGGCTTGTCGCATCTGTTTAATTCTAATGGCTCATCAGCAAAAATAGATGCAAATCCGTAAGCTTGATCTAAAGTTAAATTACTAACAAAACTGTTATGGCAAGAGGCACATTTTACATTTACCCCCATTAAAGACTGCCCTATGTTTTGTGCGGCTTGCATTTCTGTTGATTGACTCGAATTTACAACACCTCTCCATTTGATTCCCTTAATAAATCCTTCTGAACTTTTATCAGGATTCATTAACTGACTAATCATTTGGTCATAAGACTTATTGTTTTTTAACGAATTGTATAACCAATTTGTAATTTGAAATCTTCCTTTTGTAATAAAGCCTGTTCCGCTGTAATCGTTTCGTAACAAATCATTCCAAAAACTTAACCAATGCTGTGTATAATTCTCTGAATCGTTTAGTAATTCATCTATCAACAATTCTCTTTTCTTAGGATTGCTATCGTTAACGAAAGTTGTTATAGCTTCTGGTGCTGGCAATAAACCAACTACATCTAAATAAGCTCTTTTAATAAATTTTCTATCTTCAACTAAAGATTGCCAAGCAACATTATTTTTATCAAAATAAGTACTTACAATTTTATCTATAGGATGCGTTTGTTCTGTAACCTTTGGTAATTCTGGTTTTACCAATTTTAAAGGAGCTTCTGGAAAGACCTTAACTGCTTGGTCTGACCAATGTGCGCCTTCT
>CAYPHE010000217.1:0-4848 GCA_964410075.1 uncultured Polaribacter sp. | reverse complement strand
AATTAATAAGATTTGTATTTTTGCTCCCGATTTAAATTTTAAAATTAGAAAATTATGTCAGACATTGCATCAAGAGTAAAAGCTATTATCGTAGATAAATTAGGTGTAGACGATAACGAAGTTACACCAGAAGCTAGCTTCACTAACGATTTAGGAGCAGATTCTTTAGATACTGTAGAGTTAATTATGGAGTTCGAAAAAGAATTCGACATTCAAATTCCAGACGATCAAGCTGAGAACATCGGAACAGTTGGTCAAGCAATTAGCTATATAGAAGAGGCAAAAAAGTAATATTTATATGCAATTAAAACGAGTTGTAGTAACTGGACTTGGCGCATTAACGCCAATTGGTAATAATATAGAAGAATATTGGAATGCGCTAATTAACGGAGTTAGTGGTGCGGCACCTATAACATATTATGATGCTGCCAAGTTCAAAACTCGTTTTGCATGTGAATTAAAAAACTTTAAGGTTAATGATTTTATTGACCGAAAAGAAGCTCGTAGAATGGATCGATTTACGCAGTATGCAATTGTTGCTTCAGATGAAGCAATTGCAGATGCAAAACTCGATTTAGACACTGTTAATAAACTACGAGTTGGTGTAATTTGGGGTGCAGGTATTGGTGGTTTAGAAACTTTTCAAAACGAAGTATTAAACTTTGCTTCTGGAGACGGAACACCTAGATTTAATCCTTTCTTTATTCCAAAAATGATTGCAGATATTGCACCAGGTCTTATTTCTATAAAAAATGGATTTATGGGGCCTAATTATACTACTGTATCTGCTTGCGCATCTTCTGCAAATGCAATGATAGATGCATTAAACTATATTCGTTTAGGATATTGTGATGTAATTGTAACTGGAGGCTCTGAAGCTGCTGTTACTATTGCTGGTATGGGAGGTTTTAATGCCATGCATGCATTATCTACTAGAAACGAAAGTCCAGAAACTGCTTCTAGACCTTTTGATGGAGAGCGAGATGGTTTTGTTTTAGGTGAAGGTGCAGGTGCTATTGTTTTAGAAACTTTAGAACATGCTCAAGCCAGAGGAGCAACAATTTATGCAGAAGTTATTGGTGGAGGTTTATCTTCTGATGCTCACCACATGACGGCTCCACACCCAGAAGGAATAGGTGTAATAGAAGTAATGAAAAATTGCTTAGAAAACGCTGGTATAAAACCTGAAGATGTAGACCACATCAACACACACGGAACTTCTACTCCTTTAGGAGATGTTGCAGAATTAAAAGCAATCTCTAAAGTTTTTGGAGATCATGCTAAAAACATTAATATCAAGTCAACAAAATCTATGACAGGTCACTTGTTGGGCGCTGCTGGTGCTATAGAATCTATTGCTTCTATTTTAGCAATGAAACATAGTCTTGTGCCTCCAACAATTAACCACACTACTGTAGATGAAAATATAAACCCAGAACTAAACCTTACTTTAAATAAAGCTCAACAAAGAGATATTAAAGTAGCAATGAGTAATACATTTGGTTTTGGTGGTCACAACGCTTGTGTGGCATTTAAGAAATTTGACGAGTAGCCTATGAATTTTATTCGTAAAATAGTAAAGGCATCTTCTCAGGAAGACGAAATATTTTACAACGAATTAAAAAAGCTACTTAAATTTTCTCCAAAGAACATACAAAGATATAAGAAGGCATTTACCCACAGATCTGTACAAGAGGTAGATGATAAAGGAAATCCTATTAATTACGAAAGACTAGAGTTTTTAGGAGATTCTATCTTAGGTTCTGTAATTGCATCATACTTATATAAAAAAGTTCCAGAAGGTACAGAAGGTTACTTAACACAAATGCGCTCTAAAATTGTTAGTAGAGAACATTTAAACGAATTGGGTAAAGATTTAAATTTAATTCATTTTGTTAAAAGTAATGTAGATAAAGCTAATGCCGGAGATAACATTCATGGCAATATCTTTGAAGCCTTAATTGGAGCAATCTATTTAGATAAAGGTTATAATGCTTGCCAAAAGTTTATTTATAAAAAAGTAATAATTCCTTATGTAGATATAGAAAAATTAGAAGGAAAAATTACAAGTTATAAAGGTCTAATTATAGAATGGTGCCAAAAACAAAAGAAAAAATATACTTTTGATACTTACGAAGATACAGGTAACGATTCTGTAAGACACTTTAGTGTTCGAATTAGTATAGACGGTAAACAAGTTGCAAAAGGAAGAGCAACCTCTAAGAAAAAAGCAGAAGAACAAGCTTCAAAAAGAGTGTATTATGCCTTCCAAAATCAAATACCAGTTAACTAAAGTTAACGAAATCGTTATCGTTAAATTTAACATTAAAAGCATTTAACTATTCGTATCTATTCTTACTTTAGCGTATAATTATATTCAATTGTATGCAAATTTATGCTTTAGATTTTGATGTTTCTTTTGAAGAAGAATATACATTAGTAGGCATTCACACAGCACTAGAAGATTATAAATTGGCGTATTTGTTAAACAAAAATTTACAAACACGTTTTAGCAAGGCTAAAGAAGAGTTAAAGTTCGAAAAAGAAAAGAACGAAGCTTGTTTTTCTTTGTACAACTACAAAGAAGCAAAATGTGAGTTCGATTGGTTCTTAATTTCAAATAATTTTAAAATTGAAAATGAAACAAGAAATACAGAACTTTTACTATCAACAGAAATTATTACCTACTTAATCCCTGAAAAGAAAAAAGTAGATTTTTTTTTAAAAATTTCTGGAGACATACAATACGAATTTGTAACAAAAACGATTGAAAAAATAAAAAAGATAGATCAAATAGTTACAGCTTACACAATAGATAAAAACTCATTAAAGTCTAAAGACTTTTTAACTTTTTAGGAATGAAAGATTATAAAAAAACAAAAATAGTTGCTACACTTGGTCCAGCAACAGATTCTAAAGACATCTTATTTAATTTAGCAAAAGAGGGGGTTAATGTTTTTAGAATTAACTTTTCTCATGCAAATTACGATATTGTAAAAACGCAAATTCAGCGTATTAGAGCTATAAACGAAGAAAATAATTTTAACGTTGCCATATTAGCAGATTTACAAGGACCTAAATTACGCGTTGGTGTAATGCAAGAAGGTGTAGATTTAAAAGATGGAGATACATTTACATTTACTACAGAAGAATGTGAAGGAACTCAAGAAAAAGCTTTTATGACTTATCAACGTTTTCCAAAAGATGTAAAAGTTGGAGAACAAATTTTAGTTGATGATGGTAAATTACAATTTGAAGTTGTTGCAACCGATAACGAAAAAAGTGTTGAGACCAAAGTTATTGTTGGAGGACCATTAAAGTCTAAAAAAGGGGTAAACTTACCAAACACCGCTATTTCTTTACCTGCTTTAACAGAAAAAGATAAAAAAGATGCCATTTTTGCTTTGTCTCAAGAAGTAGATTGGATAGCACTTTCGTTTGTAAGAACTCGAGAAGATTTAAAAATGTTACGCGATTTAATTGACGAACATTCTGAGTATAGAGTTCCTGTAATTTCTAAAATAGAAAAACCTGAAGCTGTAGAAAATATAGATGAAATTATTTCACTTTCTGATGCTTTAATGGTAGCTCGTGGAGATTTAGGAGTAGAAATTCCAATGCAGGAAGTGCCACTAATTCAAAAGAAATTAGTAAGAAGGGCTAAACGTGCTAGAATTCCAGTAATTATTGCTACTCAAATGATGGAAACAATGATTGATAACTCTGTACCAACAAGAGCAGAGGTAAATGACGTTGCAAATTCTATTATGGATGGTGCAGATGCTGTTATGCTTTCTGGAGAAACTTCTGTTGGTAAACACCCTATTAGGGTTATAAAAAAGATGACAGAAATTATTAATGCTACAGAAAATTCTAGGATGATTAAGGTGCCACATGAAGCTCCTCATATTAGAACAAATAGGTTTATAACTAAATCTATTTGTCATCATGCTGCATTAATGGCCAATAATATTAGTGCTTCTGCAATTTCTACATTAACCCTTAGTGGTTATACTGCTTTTCAAATTTCTGCATGGAGACCTCAAGCCAAAATTTTTGCATTTACTGCAGAGAAAAGAATTTTAGGAAAATTGAATTTATTGTGGGGTGTAAAAGCATTTTACTACGATAAAAAATTAACTACAGACGATACAGTTGTAGATATTAATAACATTATTAAAGAATACGGGTACGTAGAAGAAGGTGATTTTATGATTAACCTTACTTCTATGCCAGTTGAAGCAAATGGTATGGTAAATACCTTACGTGTTTCTGAAGTAGAATAGAAATATATATTTTCATTTAAAAAAAGCTTCTAAAGTAAATGCACTTTAGAAGCTTTTTTTATGTAGTTATAAAATTTTCTTTAAAAAATAGTTTTACTTTTTATATTGATAATATATTACTGAAAATTTGCATAATTCGAAAAATCCTGTAAATTTATAAAACTAAACAATTTGGTATTATGGGAATAAAAAGCTTTCAAGGAAAACGTACTGCATCAGCACAAAAAGAAGTAGCAAAAATTTTGGTATCAGACTATATGACTACCAAATTAATTACTTTTAAGGCAAATGATAGTTTAGATTATGTTATTCAACAATTAATAACAAATAAAATTTCTGGAGGCCCTGTTGTTAACGATAAAAATGAGTTGATTGGTATTATTTCAGAAACCGACTGTATCAAGCATATTTCAGAAAGCAAATACTACAATATGCCTGCAGACACCAATAATATTGTAAGTAAATACATGGTAACAGATGTAGATACTATTGATAAGGACATGAATATTTTTGATGCTGCTTTTAAATTTATATCTTCAAGAAGAAGACGTTTTCCAGTTAT
>CAYPHE010000216.1:0-4868 GCA_964410075.1 uncultured Polaribacter sp. | reverse complement strand
CCTTTAAATTCTTTTCCAGCCTCAATACGTTGAATTGTTCTAACAGATATATTAGTCCTTTCGGAGAGTTAATTGTTACTGAGTTAGACTTGATTTTTCTCTATATTTTAAAAGTTTATTCACTTAATTGTTGCTTTGCTTTTACAACTTACCGTGTATAAAATGCGATTATTCTCTAAGGCTTTAAATTAATTATCGTTACTAAACAAACACTCCAGAACTGTTGCGTTTTTATTTAAATCTTCTATTTTAATAGTATTAATTTGTCCTGCGCCTAAAAAGCGGTATCTAAGTCCGACAAATTTCCCTATAGATTTGTGGTATGTATTTTCATATATTTTTCTATTATCAACAAATACACTAACGGTCTTATCTTTTATACTTATATCTATTGCTTTATTTTCATTTAAATCTACACCAAAAGCAGACAAATCGTGTTCTTTACCTGAATAAACGTTATTGCTTAATAAAATATCTAGATTAGACACACAGCCTAACTTAGAAAAAGGCATAATAATAGCCCCTTCTGTTCCAAGAACAACAATTTTAAAATTCTGGCAAACAGCCCATTTGTCATTTAAAACACTTTTAACAGATTGACTTATCTTGATATTATCTCCAGATATATTTCCAAAATCATCTATATAATGAAAAGTAGATTCTAAAGGTTTTCCACTTTTCTTTATTTCATTAAGAATAGCTTCTGAAAACCCCATTTTATCATTCTTAATTTGCTTTTCAGATAAATACTTAGGAATAGGTTTGTAATCTATCGTTCCAACCCATCCCTCTGATTTGATAAATAAGTCATGCCTCCTGATTATTTTACCATCAACACGAAGTTTAGAATTGTAGTATCCTGGATAGTAATAAATTCCCGTAGCTTGTTTTTGGTCAGATTTTATTTTTATTGTTTTCGTAACATCCCAATACTGTTGTATATATATGCTATCTGATTTGATATTATCTAAGTTAAAATCAAATATCACAGAATTCGGAAAACTATTAGTAACTGGTTTACTACTAAATTTAATATTCGAAAAGTCATGTTTTGGTTTAGCTTTAGAGGAATCTATCATTGAATAAATAGAAATAAAACCCAAAGCAAATATAATTGCTAAAACAATTATAATATAACTGTTAGCATTCATCTTCTTTTCAAACCATACTTTATTTTTAGTAGTTTCATGATTGGTTTTAAAATCACGCCAAGTGTTAAAACCTGCAAATAACGCTAATGTATTCAAAGTACTAATACTTGGGGTGCTATTATATTTTACTCTACCCCAAACACGTTTTAATGTTGTTGCACTTAGTAATATAGACGTTTCTTCTCTAATTTTTTCACTTAACTCAATAAAGGTTTTATTATGCCAAGTATTCGAATCTCCCCACTGTAATTCATCTTCAATTAGTTGAAGGCATTTTTTAACTAATATATGCTCTGGATATAAACTCATAATTATGCAAAAATCTTTAAAAAATTATACTTGTACAACATTGAATGAACTTGTATCAACTTGTTTCTAGCTTTTGTTGGTCATATATAGATATTTGAAGTGTAATTATCATTAATCAAAAAAACATAATTTACGATGAAAAAATTATTATCTATAGTTTTAATAATTAGTACAGTTTGCTTTAATAGTGTAAAAGCACAAAAAAACATTTCTATAGACACTACAAAGTGGGAAATTAAAGCCAAGTCTTATTCCTTTGAATCCTTTAAAGGTAAAGAGGCTATCAACATAAAATCAGGGTCTTTTAAGCTTAAAAACACGAAGTTTTTAAACGGCACTATAGAGTTTGATATTGTATTGAAAGGAAATCGTGCTTTTCCTGGTGTATATTTTAGAATGATTGATGACAAGAATGGAGAGCATTGGTATTTGCGTCCACACCAATCTGGTAATCCAGATGCAAACCAAGCAGCAGCAATTATTAATGGAGTAACACCTTGGCAATTATATTTTGGTAAAAAGTATTCGTTTAAATATGATTATAAATACAACGATTGGACTCATGTAAAACTGGTTGTAAACGATGATAAGGCTCAAGTATTTTTAGATTATTCAGATAAGCCCAATTTGTCATGGAATTTATTTACCGAAACGAAATGGGGAGATTTGGTTATTAACTTAGCAAATAGGGACGCTATACATATTGCTAATATTACGGTTGATAAAAAAGCTAATGATTTGGTTGATTTTAAAACTATAAACAGAAAGCCCATACCTAAATTAATAGAAAAATGGGAGGTTTCAAATGCTTTTAAAGAAGAAATCTTGGATGATTCTAACCAATTGCAATCAAAGCTTGAAAATGCTAAATGGATGGGGCATATAGAAGTTGAAGAAGGAATGGCTGCAAATATTTCAAGAAAAATTCAAATAAATAGAAAAAATGCCAATACTGTTTTTGCAAAAATTGAAATTATATCAGATAAAGACCAACAAAAACTATTTCATTTTGGGTATAGTGATAGAGTAGTAGCCATATTAAACGGGAGTTCTATATATAAAGGCAACAATAGCTTTAGAACTAGAGACTACAGATATTTAGGAACCATAGGATTATTTGATGCTGCATACCTCAATTTAAAAAAAGGAAAAAACACACTTATTATGGCAGTTTCTGAAAGTTTTGGAGGCTGGTTAATAACTGGGAAATTTGATAATTATGACGGATTAAAAATTAAATACTAAAACCATAACATACATTAAATGAAATATATACTAATATTTTTTTGTTGGATTAGTTTTAAGGTTTCAGGACAGGCTCTTCAAGATATTCAATATGGAAATAATTCAATTGTTGGTTCCTATGCAAATGTAAATGGGATTACTATGTATTATGAAAAATATGGAGAAGGAGAGCCTATTATTCTACTGCACGGCGGAACAGGGTCAATATCAGAATTTCAATTTCTAATTCCGTATCTATCAAAAAAATTTAAAGTATATGCACTAGATTTTAGAGGACATGGGCGAACAAATAATAATCTGGATGCAATGAGTTATTCATTGCTTACTAAAGATATTATCCAATTTATTAACTATCTTAATTTGAATACTATTAAAATTATCGGATATAGTGATGGAGGTATAGTTGCGTTAAAACTAGCAATTGATATCCCAGAAAAAATTGAAAAGATGATTGTTGTTAGTGCAAATAAATCAGTTTCAGACTTAAATAAACAGTTCATTGGATTTGCCAAAACGATGATTACCGATAATAATTTAAAGAATGCTTACATAAAACGTGAAAAGAAAAAATATGACACTATTAATCCAGAGCCCGAGAAATACCAAAGATTTATGCAATTAATGGGGCAAATGTGGCTACATGACCCATATATTAAAAATCGTGATTATGCTAAAATAAGCACGCCTCTATTAATGATGTATGGTGACAATGATGCTTTTCATTTCGATGCTATGATTGATATGTATAAAAATCTTAATTGTAAAAAGAAACAATTATGTATATTACCAAATACCAATCATTTTGTATTTAAGAAAAAACATGCTAAAATCATCAATCCTATAATACACAAATATTTAGTTTCAGATTAATAATTCTGCATTTCATGAATAATACAAATCATAGATTATCTATTGAAAATATAGAAGATGTTATTAAAATCATTAATCCAATATTTTTGAATTCCCCTCAATTTGAATGTAAAAGTTTAAATGAAACACTAGGATTAAATTTGATTATTAAAAACGAAATTGAAAACCCTGTGAAGTGTTTTAAAGCAAGAGGAAGCGAAGTTTTTATTTCGAAGGCAAAATCAGGTTCTTATATAATATGTGCTAGTGCAGGCAATTTTGGACAAGCAATGGCTTACTCAGCAAAGAAAAAAGATATCAACCTAACTGTATATGCAAGTCATAATGCAAATGCTGTTAAAATTAAGAAAATGAAATCTTTAGGAGCAAATGTTATTTTATATGGAAACGATTTTGACGAGGCAAAGGTTGAAGCGAAACGGAAAGCACAAGAAATTAAAGCACGATTTATTGAAGACAGCCTTGATATAGAAAGTTTAGAAGGAGCAGGAACCATTGGGATAGAACTTTTAAAATATCCTAAAAAAATTGACACAGTATTAGTAGCTTTAGGAAATGGCGCACTATTAAATGGAATAGCAAGATTTTTAAAACATTACAATCCTGAAATAAAGATTATTGCAGTACAAGCTAAAGGCGCACCTGCAATGGTAAATTCTTGGAAAACAAACACATTAATAAAGCATGAGAAAAGTGAAACTATTGCAGATGGGGTTAATGTTAGAATACCTATTCCGCAAGCTTTAAAAGACATGAAAGGTATGGTAGATGATGCCATACTTGTTGAGGATGAAAGTATTATTAAAGGAATGAAGTTACTGTTTAAACATTTAAATTTGGAAGTAGAACCTTCTGCAGCAGTTGGTATAGCAGCCATTTTGGAAAACAAAAGCGCTTTTAAGAATCAAAACGTTGCTACTGTTATTTGTGGAGGAAATATTACTAAAGAACAAAAAGATAAGTGGTTAAAATAAAAATATAAGGATGGGGTGTTTTATCGAATATGTGATTTTTAAAACAGCTAAAAACTAGCTTTTTTTTTGGCTTTGGCAAACCTTGGAGAGTTATTCGAAAGATTTCTAATATTTTAGATTGGACTGTAAAGATGATAAAAAAGAATATTAGTAGTTTCGAATTGTTTCTTAAGCTCTCCATAAGTTTATTTTTCACTTTCATAATGAGTTTTTATAAGGACTTTAAAATCATTCAATTGTTACTGTATTCTAGGAGTTATTAAACATTTTATTTCTTTTTTAGAATGTAAATATTATCCGTTTCTTTTATTAGTAGAGT
>CAYPHE010000215.1:0-4902 GCA_964410075.1 uncultured Polaribacter sp. | reverse complement strand
CTTTTTCCTTCGTCTGTAAAATTTTCTTTTAAAGCATTTTCAGTTTTTACAATACTAACCACAATCGTTAAAACTACAAACAACATAGGTTGCCAAGATAATTCTTTTTGAGTAGCAAGAGCAAGAGAGAAAATAGCAACCAAAGAAATAGCTGCATAAATTAATAAGTTTTTATTAAAAACAGTATTTGCAAACTTCCAAATCTCTTTGTTTTGTGAAGCTTTATGGGTCCTATAACCATAAAAACGATTTATGTTTTTTGCAGGAAAAATATAAAAAATTACACTCAATAAAAATAACAATCCGTTTGTAGTTAAAATATAAGTTATGGTATCGTTCATACTAAAAAGTTTACACAAATTTCGTGATTAGAAAGGGAACTAAAAAATATAAGAATGCATTAATCAAGCATTTGTTTAAATGGTTGCTTTTGTTTGAAAGCAATTGGCTCTATTCTTTGTAAAAAAAGTTTTAGTAGTTTGTTTGGTATGGTTTTTTTATGGCGAACATACATGGTTAATTCTTCTGGAACTGCACCAATAGAGCTTTTAATTTCGCTAGCGGTTCTTCCAAAATTAATAATTTCTAGTTTGTGATTAATACCTATAGTTACATAATCGTATAACATTCTTTGATAAATTGCGTATTGCTTATTTAAACTGTAATCAATTCCCACAAAGTGGGCATCTAAAGAATTTTCTTTGACTAACCCAGAAATAAAACCAACCATTTTACCTGCTAGCCAATAGGTTTGTAAAATGTAATTTTCATTAAAATTAGTAATAAAGTCTTTATAGGTTTGGGTATTAAAATTTACTAAATTAAAAGATGAATTATCTGCAACTTTGCCATACAATTGATCAATATTT
This sequence comes from uncultured Polaribacter sp., assembly GCA_964410075.1. Taxonomy (GTDB): domain Bacteria; phylum Bacteroidota; class Bacteroidia; order Flavobacteriales; family Flavobacteriaceae; genus Polaribacter. Next base: position 4,033 of record CAYPHE010000215.1, on the reverse strand, counting down.
TTTATTTGAGAAGTAAAATTTTCTGTAGTAACTTTTACTATTTGTATAGGCTCACTTAAGTTTAATGCTCTTTTTGCTTTTACCCTAAATTTTGTTTTCATTGCAGTCAAATAATCTTCAAAAGTTTGCCAACTTTTATGAAGCTTTAAAACCATATTTGGTTCTACAGAAAACGGATGATAGTTATATTTTTCAACAGTATTAATAGTTGAAAGAGATTCGTTTACAAAATCTTTTAAAAGAAAAACATCTACAGATTTTTTTAAACTTTTTGTACTTTCAACTAGGTAAGATATAGCTTCTACAAGCTGATTGACAGCTTGTTTTTTATCTTCATTTAATTTTATTTTAATGCCATATTCACCACTAATAAAAGGGTTGCCACATATTAAAATAGTTAGTTTTTCTTCGTTTTTAAGTAAATGTAATTTTTTACCAAATTTTTGAATTTTTCTTACAATTGTTTGATAATTATCTTTTACAGAATTTATATAAAAATCTACTATTTGTAGCGTCACTAAAGCAGTTGCATTCTCTTTTTCATCTTTTAAAACTATGTAATAAAAATCTATTTCTGAATGATTTTTTTGTAAAGCGCTTAAATACGAATAACTTAAATAACCATTCTTTATAAATAATTGTTCCCAAATTTCAGAAGGAATTTTATTTACATCAGAAAAAAACAAGGCATTACTTGTAGGTTTACAAAGCATAAAAACAAAAATACTATAATTATATTCGGCAGAATTCCATAAAATAAAAGTCGTAATACAATTAGTCTCTTTACAGATTATTAATAGTATTAAGAATATACATAATTTGCAATAATAAAGTATAAGTGTCAACCTTAACTTGTTTCAAGTTCTTATCTAAGCTTATTGTTTACTAATACTATGAGATTCCGAAATAAATTTGGAATGACGCCAAACGAAGCTATTATCACAAAAAACGGAGAATCATAATAATATGATTAAAAAGGGCATTTCCTTGTTTCTAACCATCTATTATTTCGATTTAAATCTAAATCTACCGTTAAAATAATCTCGTGAGAATATAAATTATCTCCAAATTTTGCCAATTTATGATCGTAAGCATAACCTATTCTATATCTTTTATTAAGTAAAATAGCAAAGATAACACTAAGAGAGTTTTCGTAACGGTAAGAAATTCCTCCTTCAACTAAGTTATTATAAACAAAATTGGAATTTATATCAAAAGTTATTGGTAAATTTTCATTGTTTTTTACAATTAATGACGGTTTATACTCTACAGTTTCAGACAACTCAAAAACTGCACCAGCTACTACAAAAAAGTTTTGATAATTTATATTAAATTCAGAATTTAAGTAACTAGCTGTTTTAAAAACTGGAGTATCTAAAATGTAAGGTATAGAAGCTCCTATAAAATAATTGCTTTTATAGTAAACCATTCCAAAACCAATATTTGGATGTCTTCCACTAAACGATTCATAAGAATCATTATCTGAAGTAATAGCTTGACTAAAATTATTGTCAAACATGGCAATACCAGCTTTTAAACCTAACGAAATCGTTGCTTTTTGAGAAATTGGTACAGAATATGAAGCATCTAGATTAATATTATTTAAATCTGTAAATCCAATTTTCTCATTAACCACAGAAAAACCAAGTCCTAGTCTACGTAATGTCCTTCCACTTATAGAAAACGTATTCGTTATTGGAGCCCCTTCTACTCCAGCCCATTGTTGCCTAGATAATAATGATAAATTTAAGTCTGATTTTAATCCAACATGAGCTGGATTAATAATCTGCATATTGTATAAATACTGAGTATAATGTGGTATTTGTTGTGCTTTTAAATATTTAGTATTTAATAAGAAACCTAAAAAAATAAAAGACACTAACATCTTTTCTTTTAATTCGATAACCAAACGAGTAGTAAACTTCATCATAAATTATCTTATTAATTGAACAAAGCCTTTTTTCGGTTTAGTAATCTGATCATTAAAATCTAGTGTGTAATAATACACTCCTTCTGGAACTTGTCTTCCTTTAAGTTTTCCATCCCACCAAACAGGATTTAAGCTTCCATTGTTATTATAATTATACACTTCGGTACCCCATCTATCTATAATTTGAAGTTTAAAATTTGGGTAATTTTCTAATCCCAAAATTTTAAACGTATCACTTTTCCCATCGTTATTAGGAGAAAATAAATTTGGATAATCATCATCATCTATAAATCCTGTACCAAAAGAAGTTGAAGCATCTGTAGAATTTGAAGGTAATGTAGTGCCACTTAATAAAAACGTCTCTCTCGGTTCATTCAATTTATCATCTAATGTAAAAACTTTAGTTTTTGTTGAAGATTCAAAAGCAGGTATTGTAATAATTTCTGAAATACTATTATAATCATCTGTAAATAATGCTGTTTCGTCTTGAGTCTCTAATTGAATGTCTATTGGTAAATAATTTCGCATCAACTCTTTATTATCATTTAATAGAGCTATACTGAAAGATAACTCTCCCCCTTCTACTGTTGTTTCATTACTAATACCCAAAACTGGAAAAGGATCTATATCTACAATGGTTGCTAATTTTGATAAATCTTGAGTACTTACATTTGTTGAAGTTACAACTCCTGAAACATTTACAGTTTCTGTATCTAACTCGTTTAAATTATCTAGCAGTGTAGGAATACTAAATGAAATTTCTAGATTTGGATTATTAGGATCTACAGTTCCATTAATAGATAAAATATCAGAAAATGCGTCATAATCCTCTGTACTAATCGCAGTTCTATTACTTGTTGAAACATTAATTTCTATTGGTGTTGATGACGGATTAGTAATTGAAATAGTATGTATTAAGTCTGTACCTTCTTCTTCTTCTGAATTATTCATTGTTATTGAAGGTGGACTATCATTGTCTAAAATTGTTCCGATATTAGTAATAACATTGTTTATTGTATTATTAGAAGTAATTCTACCTGTTAAAGTAAAAAACTCGTCTAATTCATAAATATTATCTTCTAAAGAAGTAACTGTAAATGTTGTAGATGTAGTTAAAGGATCAATTGTAAATGTTGTATTTACAGGTTCAAAATCGAAAGGAGCTGTACCAATATTAAATTCATTAGCTGCTTCACTACCATTACTCGTAGAAAAATTTATAGTAATAGGAAATGTACTTTCTATAAATATGCTATTGTCATTTTTCTTTACTAAAGATATTGAAAACGTAAAATTTTCTCCTTCTATTTCAGTTATATTACTTATCAACACAAAAATAGCTACAATTTCTCTCCAATCTCTTTCTGGATTATCTACATTATCTAAATTTGGAAAATCTGAAGGAATTTGATTATTAGTTGGGTTAATTGAACCTATACTATTATCATAAGCATCATCTAAACCATCGTTATCGTCATCAGTATTAGAAAAAATAGTCTCTGCAATTCCATCATCATTGGTATCCCAACCTTCTATATTATCGTTTCTAATATCATTATCAGAATTAACATCTATATAATCTGGAACTCCATCAAACTCTGTATCTATAATATTAAGTCCTTTCGGGTATGCACTATCAATTCCAAAATTAGAAACTACCTCGTTAGGTGCCGTATAATTAAATGTTGCTTGTGCTTCAATATTATCCACTATTCCATCATCATCTGCATCTATATCTAAAAAATCTGCGTTTCCTCTTGTATCTGTATTTGGAATATTATAATTGATCGAAGCAAAAAAAGAATCGCTGGTTTCAATAGAATTTTCTAAACCATTTATTCCAACATCTGTATTAGTTTGACCACTATTATCAGTATCTAAAACACCATTGCCAGCTTCAACAATATCTAAAATACCGTCGTTATCACTATCTAAATCAAAATGATTAGGCACACCATCATTATCAAAATCAAAAAAATCTACAATTCCATCTGAATTAGCATCTAATCCAAAATCTATATCTCTATAATTTGGAATTAAATCTGAATCATCATCTCCTAAAGGATTCACTCCATTATATTCATTAATATCTGGAATAGTATC
>CAYPHE010000214.1:0-4965 GCA_964410075.1 uncultured Polaribacter sp. | reverse complement strand
TTCTTTTGTGGTTATTATTCTTTTTGATTAAATCAAAATACTTACTAAAACTTCATCATCTAACTCAAGACATGCTTTCTTTCTAATGTCAGATTTTATTGGTAATAAGTAAGTGTTCATTTTGGTGTCATACCAAATTGCTGTATTCCATTTTATTTCTTTTATAGAAGCAGATGCTTTCATTCGTCCCCAACCTTCTTCTTGCCATTTAAGGTTTTCTCTAATTTCTTTTGAGATATTTTTAGGTATAGTAATAAAAACCCATCCTCCAGATGATTTATCTTTCCATAATTTACCCGAAAAACGATATTTAATTTTGGCTTGCAATTATTCTGAGATTTTTGTTGAGGTTGTTTTTAGTAGTTGAATTTTAAAATAATTATATTGAAGACTATAGTGTGTTCGTTTTTTTAATTGAAATCTAAAATTGCTACAAGTATCATTAACGAAAATAAACTCGTAGCAATTAGATAAATTACTTTTTTTTCTTAGTGTTCATTTTCTAGTTTGTTAGAGCTTCTAATATTGTTTCTAATCTGTTTAGAGCAGAGCCCCAACCATTATAAAATCCCATTTCTTCTTGTTGTTTACAATATTCAGGTGTGGCGTGAATAACACTAAAGGTGAATTTTGTTTTATCTCCATCTGCTTCAAAATAAGTTTGTAATTCTACATTTTCAGTCATAGGTTTAAAATCAGCAGAAGTAATTATCTTCTTTAACGCTACAATTTCTTTATATGTACCTTCTGATATAAACTCGTTTCCATCTGGCATTATCATTGTATATTTCCACCTACCACCGACTTTAAAGTCGTGTTGAATTACTTTTATATTCATGCCATTAGGAGCCCACCATTTTAAAATATGTTCAGATTGTGTCCAAGCATCCCAAACTAATTGTAGAGGAGCGTTAAAAGTTTTCTCAATTGTTAATGTTCTATTTGCTAAATCACTCATTTTTATCTTTTTTTGTTTGTAATTGATTAATATAATTTTCAAAGGAATCTATTCTATCTTCCCAAAGTTTATTGTATTGTTTTATCCATAAAAAAGCAGGAATTAGTTTTTGTGGTTTAATTAAACACAAACGTTCTCTACCAATTTGATTGAAATCTATTATTTCGCATTCGTTTAATATCTTTAAGTGCTTAGAGATTGCAGGTCTGCTGATTTCAAATTTTTCTGCTACTTCGTTTACACTTAAAGGTTCCTTTGCAAGTAATTCAATAATTTCTCTTCTAACAGGATCTGCAATTGCTTGGAAAACATCTCTTCTCATAATTTATGTAACTATTCGGTTACAAATATATGTGTAATCATTCGGTTACACAAGTAGCTTTGGAAAATAGTTGGTTTTAAGTACGTATACCAAAATGATTGTGTAAGTTTTATTGATAACTTTTACTCACTAACGTATTTATTAATTATTTGACTGCTTAAAAGATGCAGCAAAGCTCGTAGAATCAAGTAACAAACAGTTTGTAGATAAAAAGTAACAAATTGTAGTGTACTTTTTTTAATTAAAATAGAGGTAGCAGAGAAGGTTAATATTGTATAACTTACTTATTTTTATCCAAAGAGTAAACTGCTTCTGCAAATTTTACGCCTAAATCTATAAAACCATCGCTATCGTAATGCCAAGTATCTGAATACTTATAATATCTGGTATTTCTTACAATTTCTACGTTTTTATAGGTACGTGCATATTTTTCTTGAGCATATTGAACCAATTCACCGTATTTGTATACTTTACCAGTATCGCTTTTCCAAGAATCAGATATTTTACCTATAACAATGGGAATATTTTCTTTATTAAACCTTTTAGACATTAAAAACATCAGTTGTTTTAAGTTTTTGTAATATCTATTGGCAATTTCCTCTGTTAATGCAGCGTCACTTTCCCCTTGCATCCATAATATTCCAGAAGGAATTAAATAATCTTCAATTCCATTATTATCAATATCGTTATTTGCAAATGCGTTTTTAACTGTTTCTAAAAAATAATCATATTGATTTATTCCATTGCCACCTTTATAATTCGGATCCCAAGAACCAAAGTTTCTGGCAGCAAGGCTGTCTAAAGATGTTCCTGATCTAGAGTATTTAATTATTGCAATTTTTTCGTTCGGATAAATCAATTGAAGTTTTTTAGCAAACGATAATTCCAAGCCAAATTTATCTGACAGGTTATTTTTTTTGCCATCTGAAGAAAAACCATTTCCATGTCCGGGTTTTAAACTCTCCCAAACTCCTAAACCTCCTTTTTTAGTATTATCCGGAACAGGATTTCCGTGGAAAATCCAAACATTTTTAAATTCAATATTTAACGAATCTGGTAATTCTATATTTTTACCAAAACCATCCATATTTGATTGACCACCTAAATAAAAAAGTCTGATTGAATCTTTCTGAATTTTTTGGCTATTTATAAGAAAAGGAAATAAGAAAATGATTAATGTTACAGCTGCTTTATTCATTATGCTACTTATCCTTTCTGTAAAGGACTAATAATTTTTACATCAGAAAAAGAAATTGCACCACGAACAACACCATCAATGCTTTTTTTAAGCACTTCAATCAATTGCATTTTTAATTGAGATTTGTGATAAATTAAGCTAACTTCTCTAGCAGGGGAAGGAGTTTCAAATTCATGTAACAATTTTTTGTCGTTTTCAACTAAGTCTAAAGTGTGTAAATAAGGTAACAACGTCATTCCTAATCCTTCTTTAGAAAGTTTAATCAACGTATCAAAACTCCCACTGGCCAACTGAAACCCTTTTTTATTGTCTAATTTATGATTTCTACATAAATTAATTACACTATCTTTAAAACAATGACCGTCTTCTAATAGCAAAATATCTTCCATTTCTAACTCATCAACAGTTATTTTACTTTTATTGCTAAGTCTATGGTTATTAGGTATTAATCCTACAAAAGGTTCGTAATATAAAGGTCTTTCTTTAATTGCTTCGTTTTCAAGAGGAGTAGCCGCAATAGCAGCATCTATATGACCGTCTGTAAGTTTTCTAATTATTTCCTCTGTAGTCAATTCTTCAATAATCAACTTTACTTTTGGGTATTTCTTTGTAAAATTATACAAAAACATAGGTAGTAATGTTGGCATAATTGTAGGAATAATACCCAACTTAAACTCGCCACCAATAAAACCTTTTTGTTGGTGTACGATATCTAAAATTCGGTTACTTTCATCTACCACAACTTTAGCTTGTTCTACAATTTTTTTGCCTACCTCTGTAAGTTCAATTGGTTTTTTAGAACGATTAAAAATTTGGATATCTAATTCGTCTTCTAATTTTTGAATTTGCATGCTTAATGTAGGCTGAGTAACAAAACTGTGTTCGGCTGCAACCGTAAAATTTTGATGCTCTGCAACAGATAAAACGTATTTTAGTTGAGTGATGGTCATTGGATTGTATTTTATGATAAAGATATTAAAACTATAGTTTATATCTATAGGTAACCTTACTGAAATATCTATAATAATTATGTTCTAATATTGATAAATATTTATTTATAACTGGTATTGTAAACCAATTTCGTAACCTAAAATATTATAACCATCATTTGGAGATAAAAAATTAAGATTAGAAACATGACCAAAATTAGCGCCTAGGTAAAATGCTATTTTTTTGCTGAATAAATAAGTGCTTCCTAAAGAAAAGTTCTCAATAAACGTAAACCCTTTGGCTAAGCGTTCTGATCTTTTATTTATGTACATAAAACCTAAACTAGCTGTTGCATTTACTAACAGTTTTGTAGATATTTTTCTGTAAGTAGAAAACCCAAATTCTAGCCCGTATAAGTTCATAGTTTTAAATTCTAAAAACTCTTCTCTTTTTGCTCTAAAACCTTCTTGTTCTGGAGTAACGTACCATAAATTTAATAATTGATGTTCTGCAAACTGAATTTGAGGTTGAACAATTAATTCGAAATTAAATTTTTTAAAATTTCCTAGTTTATGAAAAGTTTGAAATTTATAGGTTTGTGTTTTGTAGAAATAATCTTCATCATCGAAAATAAAATTTTTATCGTTTCCTTCATTAAAGAGAACGCCAATTTTATATGGACGAAATATAGAATTCTTTTTTTCTTGAGAAAATACAACTGAGCTTAGTAAAACTAAACTCAGCGTAATAATTAATTTTTGATATTTTTTTTGAATTGAAATTTTATGACTTTTTTGAATTATGACTTCTGGTTTTCAATCCATTTTTTAGCATTTACAAATGCTTCTAGCCAAGGAGAAACTTCGTCTTTTCTACCTTGTGGATAATTTGCCCAGTTCCATTGGAAAATAGAACGTTCTATATGAGGCATTGTAGCTAAATGTCTACCAGTTGCATCACACAACATTGCTGTGTTAAAAGAAGATCCATTTGGGTTAGCAGGGTAACTTTCGTAACCGTATTTAGCCACAATATGATACGCTTCTTCTTCAAGTGGTAAATTGAATTTTCCTTCTCCGTGAGAAATCCAAACACCTAATTTGCTTCCTGCTAAAGAAGAAAGCATTACAGAATTGTTTTCTTCAATAATAACTGAAGTAAAGGCACTTTCGTGCTTTTTGGAATCGTTGTAAGTCATTTTTCCATATTCTTCTGTTACAGTTTTTGGTTTTAATAAATCCAATTCCATCCAAAGTTGACATCCATTACAGATTCCAACAGACAAGGTATCTTCTCTTTTAAAGAAATTCTTTAAAGCTGTGTTTGCTTTCTCATTGTATTTAAATGCACCAGCCCAACCTTTTGCAGAGCCTAATACATCAGAGTTAGAAAATCCACCAACTGCTCCAATAAACTGTATATCTTCTAAAGTTTCACGACCAGAAATTAAATCGGTCATGTGTACGTCTTTCACATCAAAACCTGCTAAATACATTGCATTTGCCATTTCACGTTCTGAGTTAGATCCTTTTTCACGAATTATGGCAGCTTTAGGTC
>CAYPHE010000213.1:0-4976 GCA_964410075.1 uncultured Polaribacter sp. | reverse complement strand
ATCTCAACTTCTTCAATAATCTGATTGATAATCTGTTTACTAGAAACACCTTCCATTTCTCTTTCGGGCGTTACAATAACTCGGTGCTGTAAAACAGGCACTGCAGCTTTCTTTATGTCTTCAGGTGTAACAAAATCTCGTCCTTCGACCACAGCAAAAGCTTTAGAAGCATTTAAAATGGCTATACTTGCTCTAGGAGACGCCCCCAAATACAAGAAAGAGTTGGTTCTGGTATTTACCACAACATCAGCTATGTATTTTAGCAAATTGTCTTCTATGGCTACTTTATTTACCAAAGCTCTATATTCTACTATTTTTTCTCCAGAAATTACTTTTTCTACTTTACCAATCTTGGTGTTATTTTCTAAAGCTTGTTCTCTTAATAAAATTTCAACTTCTTCTTCGGCTTTAGGATAATCAATAGAAATCTTAAACAAAAAACGGTCTAATTGAGCTTCTGGCAAACGGTATGTTCCTTCTTGTTCAACCGGATTTTGAGTTGCCAAAACCATAAAAGGAGCGTTCATTTTATACGTAAAACCATCTATAGTAACTTGTTTTTCTTCCATTACTTCAAACAAAGCCGACTGTGTTTTTGCAGGAGCTCTATTGATCTCATCAATCAACACCATATTAGAAAAAATTGGTCCTTTTTTAAACTCAAAATCGGTGGTTTTTACATTAAATACAGAAGTTCCTAAAATATCTGAAGGCATTAAATCTGGTGTAAACTGAATTCTACTAAAATCTATAGCTATGGTATTTGCCAATAATTTTGCGGTAATGGTTTTTGCAACTCCAGGAACACCCTCAATCAACACATGACCATCTGCTAATAATGCCACAACCAATAAATCGATCATTTCTTTTTGTCCAACAATTACTTTACGCAATTGTTCTTTTATTTTAAAAATACTTTCCTGAAGTGGCACAAGATCTAGTCTGTTTTCAAAAGACAAGTTTTCTTCAGGTTTGGGTTGATTTTCTTCTGGAGTTTCCATTATTTTTTATTTAAAAAATTGATAATCATTTTATGTAATACTACTAATTCTTCTTCGCTACAAATAGTTTTTTTATGCAATGCCTTAATCGTATTGATTAAATATTTGGTTTGTTGCAAATTGTTTCCCGATTTTGAGGCTAGTTTTTCAACAAATCTACTGTTCAAATTATTGGTATTTAACAGAAATTTGGTTCTTACTTTTTCTAAGAAAAAGGTTATTTTTTTATCGACCAAATCTTTGTGGTTTCCTTCTTTTAAATACAAACTAGCAATGGTTTGGGTAAAAGCCAAAGTTGTATTTTCTAAGGGAGGTATTACAGGAATGGCGCGTTGTTTTCTTCGGGCATTAAACAACATAAACAGCAACAAACCTAGGAATGCCAAGTACAAAAACCAAGTTAAGGTTTGGTGTTCTAAAAAGAAAGAAAATACAGAGGTACTATCATCTTTGTTTGGTGCGTATCTACTAGATTTTATATGTTCATCCCAAAGAATAGTATTTACTGGTAAATAAGACAATACATTTTCGGCATACTTTGTTTTGCCTTTTAACAAATTGTAATTGGTAAACACAATAGGGTGCAAGTGGAAATAAAAATGTCCTTTCCCAAACTGAATTTTTATAAAATTAGGTACATTTTCTCCATCTACTTTAATTTCTCCAAGAATGGTAGTTATATCTTCATCATATTCAACAAAATAATTTCTCCTAATATTTCTATCAAATGAAAATTTTTCACCTTCAAAAACAAAATTGTTTAAAGAAAAAGTACCTTGTAATGCTTTTAATTTTTGATTTTGATACACGTTTTTATCCAAATTATTATTGGTAAAATGTAATGTATCTTTTAATTGAAAAGGAATGTGTTCTAAAGCTAAAAAAGCGGTATTCCCTTCGTTAACAAAATCTAGTAAGCTATGTATTCCATTTTCTTCTAGCTTAAAAGCGCTTTTTTTAGCTAAAAAGTAAGTTTTGAAAACAGTAGGGTTTACAATGTAATTCGTAAATAAATAATCATAAATATTTTCTTTTAGAGTGATGACTTCTTGGTTTTTAAAAATATTTGAAGCCTCGCTGTGTAAAATATAAGTACCAAAAGGACTTTTTTCTTTTTCTTTAAAGTTTTCGTTCCAATTGGTTTTGTTACAAGAAAACAACAAAATGAATAATGATAAACGAGCAAAATGAAAAAAGTATTTTATTGAAATACTATCAATTCGAGTGAATTTTATGATTGAAATGAATAAAGTTTGTATGGAGAGTAATTTGTCATCCTGTAAATAAGATTTCGAGTTATAACTAGTTCTCAATACAATTTTATTTCGAAAGTTTTCGAGTTTAAAATTACTTGAACAGACATTCTTAAAAAATAAAACAAATAGCCGTATCAATCTTTTCATAATAGCGATTTTTTGAAAGATTGATATTTACTTTCAGCAAGCTGAAACTCGCTTTTATTGATTGCAAATTCTCCGTACCAAATGTAATTGTACAAATACAATAGGTAAGAAAACTGGTCTTTTTGCGCTTCGTTTTTCAGTTCAAAAAGGTATTCGGAATTGGTTTTGTCTTTATGATAATCTATAAGTTCTTTGTTAGACAACTCTTTTAATAATATTAAAAAATAATAGCGAACCGCCAGACGAAAATCTTCTTGCTGAATGGCTTTTTGTAATAAGGCTTCCAAATCTGTTTCGTGAATGTCTGCATCTTCATCAAATAGTAATTTTTCAGTTTTGTTAGAGGCCGTTTTTTTGAATGAAAACCAACCAGGTTCAAAACCTAAAGCTGCTTTTAAAATCAAAAAAATGATAAATCCACCCAGTAGAAATGGAAAAATAAATTTCATAAAAAAAGTAACTATTCCTAAAATAGAGGTCCAGATAGGAGAGGGGCTACTCTTTTTCGGTTCTTGATAAACTTCTTCTTTATACTCAAATTCTTTACCGTTGTACTTATCAGATAAATTTTCTTGAAAGTATCGTTGTTTTTCAAAATTAGAATTCTTTTGATACACCACAGTGTCTTTTTCAACATCGTCTTGTAAATGTTGAAAAAACTGTGCATTCATTACAGAAAAACCAAACAGAAAAATAACTAGCAATACTTTTTTCATTAACGCAACCCTTGTTTTTTAGCAACTACAAAGGGGAGGTATAAATAATAGTAACTTATTGAAAATAAAGAAAATAATATGATTAAAAAGCAGAAAAAAGTAGGCATAATATTCGAAAATCGTGTAACATAACCTTCTAAAAATGCAGCAATTATAGTAAACGGAATGGTACTTAAAAACAAATAAAATGCATTTTTAGTTCCTTTTAAAAAAGATTCAATTCGCTTTAGCGAACCCGGAAATAAAATGCTTGCACCAACCATATAACCTGCAGCAGATTCTATAATTAACCCAAAAATCTCGTATGTACCGTGAATCCAGATGCCTTTTAAACTATCAAAAAAACTATTGTATTGGTAAAAAAACGCTTGAAAAACGGCAACCATTATGGCATTTTTAACCACGTAAAATCCAGTACCTAACCCTAAAAACAAGCCCGATAAAAACATGAATAAACCTACTCTTTGGTTGTTTTCGTAAATTCCTATAAAGGTTCCCCAATTAGAACCTCCTTTGTAAATGGCCATGGCATCTCCGCTTTCTATATTTTCTATGGTTTGGTTTACGTAACTGTTTCCTAAAATTTGTCTGGCAAATTGATTATCGTTAAATGTTGATAATAAACCAATTAAAAAGAAGCAAAAAAACACAATAAAGGCCAAATAAATGTATTTTCTATTTTGGTAGGCGAGTAGTGGCACTTTTTCTAAAAAGAAGTAAATAAATATGTTTTTGTCTTTTCTTTTAGAGTCGTAAACCGAATTAAAGCTAGATTTTGCCAATTTATTCAAATAGGTAGTTACCTTACTTTTAGGATAGTAAGTCTGCGCATATACCAAATCATTCATAATTTTTATATGCAAGTTGGCAACCGTATCTGGACTTTTCCTTTCTTTTTTTGAAATTACTTGCTCAAATTCTAGCCATTTTTCTTTATTTTGCTTTATAAAAGCCACCTCTCTCATTAAGGCGAATTTACAGATTGCATGAAAAGTCTCCAAATTAAAACCGCACAAAATGTGAATATTAGCTTCGCATTGGCCAATGTTGGGCAGCGTTTGTTGGCTTTTGTAGTAGATAACGTTGTAAAATTTGGGTATTTTTATCTTATTCTCTTAATTTTTGATTTTAACGCAATTAATAATATTGCAGGAGATAGTTGGACGCAAAGAGCTGTAAGTATTCTAATTTTCTTGCCAATTACGTTTTATACGTTGTATTGTGAAATTTTACTGCACGGACAAACTTTAGGAAAAAAACTACTACATATTAAAGTGATTAATTTAGATGGTTTTAAACCTAGTGTTTCAGATTTTGCCATCCGTTGGTTCTTGCGCATAGTAGATTTTAATTTGTTTATTCTTCTTCTTGTATTTTTTAACCAAAATACAGATGATGAAGTTTTTGAAACCTTAGTAGGACTACTTTTTTTTATGGGAAAGTTGGTTGGTTTGTTACTAATTGTATTTACTACTAAAAACCAACGATTTGGAGATTTAATAGCCAATACTACAGTAATTTACTTAAAAGACAATACAAAATTTTCGGATACTATTTTAGAAAATATTACTGCAACATACAAACCAACGTATCCGAGTGTAATTAAACTATCGGATAATGATGCACGAATTATTAAAGCCACATTTATTAACGCAAAAAAAAATAACGATTTTAAGACACTTATTAAACTAAGAAGTAAGATTATAGAAGTTACTCAAATACAATCTATTCATAAAAGCGATACAGAATTTATTGATACCGTTTTAAAGGATTATAATTTTTATACACAAAATATGTAATGGAGTAGTTTTACATTTCTGTTATTTAACATAATGTAAATTATAGTACAAATATAT
>CAYPHE010000212.1:3082-4984 GCA_964410075.1 uncultured Polaribacter sp. | reverse complement strand
TCGAATCCCGTCCAGACCGCAAAAAGCATCTCATTTGAGATGCTTTTTTTGTTTTATCCCAAAATATGATGCAATTCCGCAAAACTTTTGTATAAGAATACGATGGGGCAGTCAAAAGTATATGTTAGCAATTATAAATTTGCTAATAGTGAAATTAGGTTGATTAGTTTTTAATTATTGTTATTGGTTCTACTTCCCTTTTTTTAATTAACAAAAATATCACTAGATGTTTTTCGATTGAAAATAATAATAAACTTTTGTCATATTTAATTAACTTTTGTCACTAAATACGAAAGAGAATAAAGAAGTACGTGCAAGAAACCACTCTCGAAGAAATATTAAAAGCTAATAAAGAAAAAATCTACCGTATATGTAGGGTTTATGCTATACCTCCTATTGAACCAAAAGATTTGTTTCAGGAAGTAGCATATCAAATTTGGAAATCATTGCCGTCATTCAAAGGCAAGTCCAATGTAGATACTTGGGTATACCGTATTGCCTTAAACGTATGTATGCGGTCTAAACTGAAATTAGAAAGGAATAGTATTAAAACAGACCGATTTGATTCTATAGAATTTAAAGCTAGTGAGCGTATCTCAAATGAAGATGATAATGAAAAATATAAATTTTTAAAAGAATGCATCACAACTTTAAATGAAAGTGACACCTCAATAATAGTGTTGTTTCTTGAAGAACTTTCATACAAACAAATCTCTGAAGTTACAGGTTTGACTGAAAATCATGTTGCTGTTAAAATGAAACGCATCAGAAAGAGACTATTTGAGTGTATTAAGCCTAAACTAAATTAAAATGGAAGAACAAGAACTTAAAGACATCTGGAAGTATTCTTCTACAAAGCAACATATACAAATAAATACATCCCAATTACTGAAAGATTTTAAAGCTAGGATGGAAAATAGGGAACTTATTGTTTTGAAGAGAGACCGAAGAGAAATTATAGGAGCGTTAATAGGAGCTCTAGGCTTTGGATATTCATTTTATACATTCCCCTATATAATTTCTCGTATTGGTGCTGTAGTTGGATTAATAACTTTAACATATATCGTTATTAGATTAAGAAACAATCGAAAAAGTAAGCTGGTTCAGAAATTATTTTCACCAATTCAAGAACAATTGTATAGTCAAAAACAATTTATGCTAGGTCAGTATAAACTATTAAATACAGTTATGTACTGGGTTTCAATACCAATTTTCATAGCCAATGCTTTACTGATTTGGGGTATTTCTAAATCTGCGCAAACACTTACTGTCTTAGAACAAGTATCTACAAAATGGGAATATAAGTTAATGATAACATTCTTCCTCGTTCTACTATTTGGATATATAGGGTTGATGAACAAAAAAGCCGCAAAAGTTAATTGGGAACCACTCATTAAACAAATAGATACCATTCTTAAAAATCTCAGGGAAGAAGAAAAAAAATAATTATTTCTGTCATATTTCTAAAACTCTTGTCACTAAACTATTAGAAACTTAAAACAAGAATAAATATGTCTAAGAAAAACATACACCTTATTTGTCAATTAGTAGGTCTAGTCATTATGACTATTACATTTTTGATAGTATCAGATTCTAAACCATGGTATTACAAATTACTATTTTTTGATATTGGATTGGCAATCGCTATGATTCCAAAATTTTCAAAGATAAAGAAAAGGTTTTTAAAAATTAAAACAAACCTATAATGCTATAAAGCTCATTTAATACAAGATACTATCATGAAAAATAATTTTTCTTAAAAACACAAACTTTAATCAGAAGATAGGAATAGTGTTAATCATTTTCTCCCTTTTTTCATCAGCAACCATTTTTGCACAAGATTATTCCAAACAAATCGACGCTTTTTCTAAAAGGTTTAAAGATAAAAATACCGAAGCATTA
>CAYPHE010000212.1:0-2982 GCA_964410075.1 uncultured Polaribacter sp. | reverse complement strand
ATCCTCAAAAACTGAAGCAGAAACTTTGAAAGCTTTAATTGGAGATTCAAAATTAAAAAAGAATCAGTCACAGTTCATTCCTAATTCTAGAGGCTTCCACGGTTCGCGTGTTCTTTGGGAAGGGTAAGATGGTTCGAATGAATATTGGAATATCATACTATCCTTTTTAAATTCATTAAAAAAATAATATGATGAACAAAAACATATCATTATACAAATTTTCATTAAAATACGGTCTTATACTGGCAATTATACCAACGATTTACAATGTTATACTAGTAATAAAAGGATTACATTTAGATTACGATTATTACGGAGAAGGAATAGGTGAATCGTATTATAAAGCTCGAGTATACTTGCTTCCAGTTCTACTTTTTATCGCAATACTTCACTATAAAAAAGTTTCTTCACCACCCTTAACATTAAAAAAGATGCTAAAGCTTGGACTTTGGTTTTTTACCATAAGTTCGTCTTTGATTGTTATTTATAATCTCATTTTTGTATTTATAATAGAGCCAGACTTTAGCAATAAATTTTACGAAATAAATAGAGAGCAGATTTACAATATTTTACTAGAAGGTCATCAAGAAATAGGTAGAGAATACACCCAAGCAGATATGGATAATCATATAATTACCTATAGTAACTTGTTGAATATGCTCTTTGTTAATCTTTCTCTGAATCTTGTTTTTACTATATTCTTTTCATTGGTTTTTGGATTCATTATAAGAAGAAAAAAAGTTACAACCAGCACTAAATAAAATAACCGCTTTGCTTAAATACAGAATACTATTATCAATTAACTCTAAATACTAATCAAAATGAACTTTTTAGGAAAAACAAATCTATCTGAATTGGTAAAAGGAATAAATCCGTTGTTAAATGAAGGAGAGTATGTATTTTCAACAGTAAAAAAAATAGATAAAATTCCTCGAAAAGATACAGTTTGCGTATTCAAAGAAAAAGAAGGCTTTACTGTTATAATTGATCGTAAAAAAGCAGATGAATTGAATCTTAAATACAACTATATAGCATCATGGATAACACTAGGGATTCACTCCTCACTGGAGTCGGTAGGGTTGACTGCTTTTTTTTCTGCAGAATTAGCTAAAAATGATATAAGCTGTAATGTAATTGCTGCATACTATCATGACCACATTTTTGTAAATAAAAAAAATGCTAAAAAAACAATTCAAGTACTGACAGATAAGTCAAAAAACTATTAATAAATATCTAGAAGAAGTTACGAATATTATAGAACAAAGCATCTATCGATAATGCTCCTACCTTTTTCTATAGCTTACGTAACATAAATTGGTAGCTTGTTTACTTAGAAGTTAATCTGACATTAAAAAAAATTATATTAAGTAAAAAACATAGAAATAATATGAAAATCATTAAATTATCAATCACTTTGTTAGTTTTATTATTAACCGCTTGTGTTACAAAAAAACAAGAATTCAAAAATAATGATTCCAGAACTATTAAAAGCCCTTATCTCGCTCAAAAACCTCCAGGCTTAATTCCTGAAGTTTTTGCTCCCGGTTTGGTTACAACAGATGGTTGGGAAAACGGCGGTGCTTTTAGTCCAGATATGAAAGAATTTTATTTTCTTAGACAAGTTGGAGCAACTAATAAAAAACAAGAATTTGTTGTCTATAAAAATATTGACAATACATGGAAGGAAACAGTCATATCTCCTCGTAAAGGACAACCTTTTATTTCTCCAGACGGAAAGAAAATGTTTCTAGGAAAAAGATATATGGAACGTAAGAAAAATGGAGAATGGTCTGAAATAAAAAAACTTGACACTCCTTTTGATAGTTTACCAATTATGTCTCTTTCAGCTTCATCTAATGGTACCTATTTTTTTGATGAATTCAAACGTGACTTTACAGGAGATATTCGTTATTCGCGACTTGTAAATGGAACGTATGAGGAACCTAAACTGCTCCCTAAAAACATTAATGGTGGAAAGAGTTTTCATCCTTTTATTGCACCAGACGAATCTTACTTACTATTTGATAGCAAAAGAGAAGATGGATATGGAGACTCAGACATTTATATTAGTTTTCGTAAACGAGACGGTTCTTGGGGAGACCCTATAAATCTTGGAAATAAGGTGAATACAGAAGCTTGGGAAGCATCATCCAGTGTTACGCCAGATGGAAAATATCTTTTCTTTAACAGAAATATGGGATCAAAAAAGTATGAAAATGTAGATATTTTTTGGGTAAGTACAGAAATTTTAGAAAAATTAAAACCGAAACAATGATAAATTTCAAATTTATAATTTTAGCATCATCGTTAGTGCTAATTCTAAATGCCTCTACTAATTAAAAATCAGAAAAACGAGATATATATCAGCTTATTAACTCAATTGCCTTTGGTTCATCATCTACTATAACTACCCTAATCATCTGTATAAATTGTTAATTTAATCTTGTACGTTTTATCACTTTCAAAGTGTAATATATACAATTCAGCACATGGAAAATCAGTAGCTCTGTAACTGAGCTTTTCTAAAATATTGTCATTGCAATCATTGCTAAGATAATAGACTCTCATTATTAGATTTTGATAATAGGAAAACTATTGCAAATTGATATGAGTTATTATTTTTTACAACCTAAAACACTTCAATTCTTATTACATCAGGAGAATTAAAAGAAGCTATTGCCTACAGAATTAGTTCACAAATCGTCAACGTTAATGAAAATATTTGGCAGAAGTGCCATAGCGATCTGGATCGCCGAGCAAGGATCGAATCCTGTCCAGACTGCAAAAAGTATCTCAATTGAGATTCTTTTTTTGTTTTGTATATCTTATTAAGTTTAGTTGTTTAGCAAAACAATTTAAACTCACCTTCAAAAAGCCTTAAAACTAAGAAAACATTATTAGCTAAAATAATTAGCAACAACTATAATAAAATATCAAAACCTTATTTTTAAGTATCTTTAACAATAAAAATTGCTAATTTAA
>CAYPHE010000211.1:0-4998 GCA_964410075.1 uncultured Polaribacter sp. | reverse complement strand
TTTTTCAACCTAAAAAAGATAAAAAAACATACATTTGTTTTTCTTAAAAGTTAGACATTATGGAAGTTATCGGAAAAATAAAATTAATAGGAGATGTGCAAACATTTGGTAGTAATGGTTTTAGAAAAAGAGAACTAGTTGTTACTACAGACGAGCAGTACCCACAAATGATAATGGTTGAGTTTGTGCAAGACAAAACAGATTTGTTAAACAATTACAAAGTTGGTCAAGACGTAAAAGTATCTATTAATTTACGTGGTAGAGAGTGGATTAATCCACAAGGAGAAGCAAAGTATTTCAACTCTATACAAGGTTGGAGAATTGAAAGTTTAAGTCAAGCTCCACAAAGCGATAATTTGCCACCAGTAGATCAGTTTCAGCCTGCATCTAATGTTTCTGATGAAGAACCAGACGATTTACCATTTTAAAAAAGAACAATTATTTAGGTAATAAAAAAATCCAGAGAATTTTATTCTCTGGATTTTTTTTTGATTTTTTATTTCAAAAAACGATTGTACCAACTATCTGCAATAGTTGTTTCCCAATGATTTTCAAAATCTATTTTTGTAGTTACTAAATTGTCGAAAACAATACTTTTTTCTGTTAAGGCCCTGTTTTTTAACAATCCTTTAAAATCTTTAAGCTCTTTGTATTGCACATATTCACCTTGTTTAAAACACACATTCATTTTATCTAAGAGAGAGACTGAATATGCTGCTTCTAACTGAAAAATAAATGTAACAATTGCATCTATTGCACTGTTTTGTATAGGATTTTCTTGGTCATCAATAAAAAAAACTAAAAACCTATTATACAGAAATTTATAAGCAATATTTTGCGGATTATTGGTGGACCAATCTTGTAAAAAAAGTTGAATTTTTCCAGTCAATTCCTCAACTTCTGTAGTGTAAAATTTTCTACTAGAAGGATAAATAAACACTTTTGCTAAATCGGTAATTTCTGAAAAATTTACAATCATTATTATAATAAAAGAATAGTAAATCTACTACTTTTTATTGTTGCTCTAAAATAATATTTACAAAGTCTTTTTGAACGTCAATCCCTTTGTCTTTATTATACCAAACTTGCAAATCTTTTTTAAATTCTGGTGTTAGTTTACCGTGTTCTTCTTTATAGTCTGCTACCATTTTAGTAGCTGTAGTTGGTCTTGGTCCCCAAGAAGAAAGAGGTTCGTTATTCTCGTTTAAAACAACTAATTTAGGTATAGATCTACCGCCATTTGTTAAGAATAAATCCATTAATTCTAAATTGTCATCTCTTAAAACTAATTGCAAATCAATATTGTCATTCAACTCCGCTAATTTATTAATTACAGGTAAGTTTTGTGCAGCATCACCACACCAACCTTCTGTTAAAACCAACCATTTTTGTTTGGTTTTTACATTTTTGAACGAAGTTTTTACATCCTCAGAAATTTTAACAGTTTTATCTAAGCGTTTCATTCTTTTATCATTTAAGATGCTGTAATTGGTTAACGCCTCAGATTGTTCTTTTCCAGTAGATTTTTCTTCTTCTAATAAATTTTTAACCAAAGTCTTATATTCTTCATAAGACATTGTTCTCTCTAAACTTTCTTCAATTATTGTTTTCATTCTTCTTTATCGAAATTGTGATTCTTTGGTCGTTCTTAAATTTATTTTCTTACGAAAAAGTTTTTCCTAAAAAATTAGTGGTTGGATTTGATTATTTTTGTCTGAACAAATATGATACTTTTTTGAAATTTAATTATTACATACTGCTAGTTTTATTAGTGTTTTCGTGCAAAAAGGAAGACAATTTACAGCAAGAAAAAAAAATAGAAAAATCTGAATTTAGCGTTAATACAAAGCATAGTAAGATTTTACCAATAAAAGATATTTTTAAAAAAGAAGTAGAATCTTGGGAAGAACTAAATAGTATAGAAACATTTTTAGATCGGTTTAAAAATATATCTGTTAACGAAGCTTTAGGTAGTGCTTCAGATTTAACAGAATTAGCAAAATCCTTAAAAGATAGTGTAATTCCTAATAAATTTGATAAAACTTCTTTTAAGGCAAGGGTAAATATTTTTTATAATGAAACTTTACGATTGGCAGATATATATACCATTGAGGATATTACAATTAAAGAAGCAAGTGATCAAATTGAAAAAGTTATTGCTACATACTCTGCTATAAATACAAAAATAAATTCGATTCTAGAAGAAGAAAGGCTAGAGCGCTTAATAGATATTAATTTAGAAAAGGTAGCCTTAGATACTACTAAAATAGACGCTATCACAAAAAAAACACTAAATAAAAAGAGAGAAAGAAGTGTAAATGCAGATAGAAAAATAAATAAATAGTTAGCCAATATTTTATTGATTTTACATTAGTAGAGCCTATTTTAAAAGATTTGAAAATCAACCTTTTGAGTTTTAAAAAATTGTTACCAACTTTTTAGTTTTAATAAATAGGTGTATATTTGCAACTAATTTTGTTATACAATACAATTTCAAATTTTAATCTGGGGGGATATAAAATGAAGAAAAAATACTTGTTAGTTATTATTATGCTGTTTGTGGTGTGCTCTATAAGTGCACAAATTGTACCACCACCAGTGCCACCACCACCACCACCAGGCTTGCCGATAGATGCGGGTTTAGGTGCTTTGTTGGTTGCAGGATTGTTTTATGGTTTTAAGAGAATTAAAGAGTAGTTAATCTTGTAACGTACTTTCCAATAACATCAAACTCTAAGTTTACAACATCATTTACCTTTAGATATTTAAAAATTGTGTTTTCTAAAGTATAAGGTATTATAGCTACACTAAATTCATTACGTTTAGAGTTTACAACAGTTAAACTAACTCCATTTACAGTAATAGAACCTTTTTCAATGGTTACGTTGTTACTTTTATCATTGTAAGAAAAAGTAAAAACAGTACTTCCATTTTCTTGTACAATATTTTTACAAGTTGCAGTCTCGTCAACATGGCCCTGTACGATATGTCCGTCTAAACGATCTCCTAATTTCATACCTCTTTCTAAATTAACACTATCTAAAACAGATAAGTTGCCAATATTGGTTTTTAGAAGTGTTTCTTTTATTGCAGTTACGGTGTATTCATCTTTACTAATATTTACTACAGTCAAACAAACTCCATTATGAGCCACGCTTTGATCCACTTTTAATTCGTTAGTAAAATTACTTTTTACGGTAATGTGTAAATTATCTTTTTCAGAAATTAAATTTGTTATAACTCCAAGTGTTTCTATGATTCCGGTAAACATTTCTTTTAATTTTAGTTACTTTTGTAGCCATTCAAAAATACTAATATTTACAGAGTTAATATGAACAAGTCTGATAAAATTATTGTTGGAATTTCTATTGGAGATTTAAACGGAATAGGCATTGAAGTAATCCTAAAAACGTTTAAAGATAAACGAATGCTAGAGTTTTGTACTCCAGTATTATTCGGAGCTACTAAAGTAATTTCGTATCATAAAAAAGCACTTCAAATAGAGGTGCCAGTTCATGGTATAACTTCTCTAGATCAAATCAATCACAATAAAATTAATATTCTAAATATTTGGAAAGAAGATGTAGCAATAAATTTAGGAAAGTCTACAGCTATTTCAGGTAAATATGCGGCAAAGTCTTTAGAAGAAGCTACTAAAAAGCTAAAGGCAAAAGAAATTGATATTTTGTTAACTGCACCTATTAACAAAGAAAATGTACAATCAGAAGAGTTTAATTTTCCTGGTCATACAGAATTTTTAGAAGCAAAACTTTTAGGAAAAAGTTTGATGATTTTAATGACAGACAAATTAAGAATAGGCTTAATTACAGGTCATATTCCAGTATCAAAAATTGCAGAAACGCTTTCAGAAGAATTAATTACTGAAAAAGTTAACACAATGCATAAGTCATTAGTTCAAGATTTTGAGATTAGTAAACCAAAAATTGCTGTTTTATCTTTAAATCCACATTGTGGAGATAATGGAGTTATGGGTTCAGAAGACGATGAGATAATAGCACCTTCAATTCAAAAAATTCAAGAGACAGGTAAATTAGTTTATGGCCCTTACGCTGCAGACGGTTTTTTTGGTTCTGAAACTTATAAACAATTTGATGGAGTTTTAGCAACATATCACGACCAAGGTTTGGCTCCTTTTAAAGCGTTGTCTTTTGGAAATGGGGTTAATTTCACTGCAGGTTTAAGTGAAATTAGAACTTCGCCAGATCATGGAACTGGTTTTGATATCGCAGGAAAAAACAAAGCTAATCCATCATCTTTTACACAAGCGTTGTTTACTGGTATAGAAATTTTTAAGAAGAGAAATAGCTATAAAGAAATTACAAAAAATCCATTACCAATTAAGTAATATATTTTTTAGATAAAAACACTAAGAATAATATTTTTTTATATCTTTGCACGCTCAATTGATGTTTGATTATGAAAGACTTGAAACAATTCAACATACAGTTTGTAGGTTTAAGGTTAGGTAAGCATTCATTCGAGTATCAAATTGACAATACGTTCTTTAGTTTATTTAATTATGATGATTTCTCAGATACATCTATACATGTAGATTTGTTATTTGAAAAAAAATCGACGCTTTTTGAGCTAACATTTACTGCAAAAGGATATGTAACTGTTCCTTGTGATGTAACTAATGAGTTATATAATCAAGAAATAGAATCAGAATTGCCTTTAGTTGTAAAATTTGGTGAAGAATTTAATGATGAAAATGAAGAAATTTTAATTATTCCTCATAGCGAATACCAATTAAATGTAGCGCAATTCATTTATGAAATGATTGTTTTAGCAGTTCCTTTAAAAAGAATTCATCCAAAAGTAGCGGATGGCACAATGGAATCTGAAGCGCTAGAAAAATTAGAAGAACTAAAAATAAAAGAAAGCAAAACTGTAGCAGATACAGACCCAAGATGGGATAAATTAAAAAGTTTAATAACAGAAAAAAAGACATAAAATGGCACATCCTAAAAGAAAAAT
>CAYPHE010000210.1:0-5001 GCA_964410075.1 uncultured Polaribacter sp. | reverse complement strand
AATAGAGATTTACGTTTTGAGCATGATAACCAACGTCCTATTATAGAAGTAATGACTTCTGAGAATTTAGTAACTTCTTCTGAAGGAACGTCTTTAAAAGATGCTGAAATTATTTTACAACAAAATAAAATTGAAAAGCTTTTAATTGTTGATAAAGATGATAAATTGAAAGGTTTAATTACTTTTAGAGATATTACAAAAGTTACTCAAAAGCCTATTGCAAACAAAGATTCTTATGGAAGGTTACGAGTTGCTGCTGCATTAGGTGTTACTGGAGATGCAGTAGAAAGAGCGGAAGCTTTAGTTAATGCAGGTGTCGATGCAGTAATTATAGATACAGCACATGGTCATACAAAAGGAGTTGTTGCTGTTTTAAAAGAAGTAAAAGCTAAATTTCCTAATTTAGACGTTGTTGTTGGTAATATAGCAACAGCTACAGCTGCAAAATATTTAGTAGAAGCTGGTGCAGATGCTGTAAAAGTGGGTATTGGTCCAGGATCTATTTGTACAACTAGAGTAGTAGCTGGTGTTGGTTTTCCACAATTTTCAGCAGTTTTAGAAGTCGCAAATGCTATTAAAGGTTCTGGTGTTCCGGTAATTGCAGATGGTGGTATCCGTTATACAGGAGACATACCAAAAGCCATAGCAGCAGGAGCAGATACTGTAATGTTAGGTTCTTTATTAGCAGGTACTAAAGAATCTCCAGGGGAAACCATTATTTACGAAGGAAGAAAATTCAAATCATACCGAGGAATGGGTTCTGTAGAAGCTATGAAAAAAGGTTCTAAAGATAGGTATTTCCAAGATGTAGAAGACGATATTAAAAAGTTAGTTCCAGAAGGTATTGTAGGTCGTGTACCTTACAAAGGAGAGCTTGCGGAAAGCATTCACCAATTTATTGGTGGTTTGCGTGCAGGAATGGGATATTGTGGTTCAAAAGATATTGAAACATTAAAAGAAACAGGGCAGTTTGTTAGAATTACTGCAAGTGGAATCAACGAAAGTCACCCACATGATGTGGCAATTACTAAGGAAGCTCCGAATTATAGCAGATAATTTTTTTTAATATAGAAAAAAATAATAAACCCATCTAAAAGTTAGTTCTATTAGATGGGTTATTTTTTTACTCACTGTACATTCCGCTGGCGGGAATATAATTTATTCCATTTCTATTTACGGAAGTTATGTGTTCGCTTCCTTTAAAATTTATCGTAAGGTTTTTTTCTTCTTCACGTTTTTGCTGAATTGTTTTTTGCATATTAGGTTTGGTAAAATCATCTTTTGGTGCATAATCCTCCAAACGCTCAACATCTTTCATTTTCATATTTTCCCTCCTGTCCATCTTATTGGTTTTTATCGTTATAAGTAATAGTATCTATCTCTAAATTTTCGTTATCCTCACTGCCTAAGCTGTATAATTGGTTTTCTTCATCTTTGGGCTTTAATCTTGTTTGCTTTTTTGCCTCAACGCGCCCAGGAATATCTAAATCACTTCCAGAAAAATCGACATTACTTTTTCTGTTTTTTAAAAAAACATCATCACCATTATCATTTCTTAAATTTCCTGCTTTATCACCTAAAGTTTTTAAATCCTCTTTTGTTACATCTGCATTATATGCTGTATCTTTTTCTTTCATATATCAAATTTTAATTTTAAATATTTACACTCAGTTAATAAATTATTTCTTGAATATCTTCTAAAACTATGTTTATAAAACAAATGACGACGGTAAAAAATATTTATTAAAACAATTTATATTGTATTCAAAACTAAAAGAAAACGAAACGAACAAGTTGCTGATATGCTTTAAATATTGATTCAAAAAATAATAAATTATTTTTTCGAAGCTAAATCTAAAGTTGTTTTATATAAGTTTTGATTGGTAAATTTTGACTTCAACCAGGCATAAAAACTAATCATAAATATGTCTTCTTTTTTATGATTAGAAACAATCAACTTATTTTCGATATCAGTTAGAAATTTTTCAGTATTTATTATAGATTTATCAATAAAAAACTTTTCAATAAAATTAATGAAGTAGATCACTCTCTCTTGTTTGATTTCTTTTAGATATTTAAAATAACTTCTTTTAAAGCTTAATAATTTTGAACTAACTAAATGTATATTGTCTAGTTCTATATGCAATAAAATAGCTATAATGTTTTTTTGTATCACCCATATAATTCCATTTTTATTGCTATACCATTTATCTGTATGGTATAATTTAGAAAGTAGTTGCTTAGATTTTTGCAAATCATTTTGTTGAAAATAGAAAACAATTAAAGTAAGTTTTATATCTAATTCAATATCAATATCTAAATTCCTTTTTAAAAGATAGGGTTCTAATAATTTTATAGCTTTTAAAGGTTTATTTATATAATTAAAATTTAGTGAGGTTAATAGAGTGTGTTTTGCTAAAAAACGCTTTGTATTATACTTTTTTGTTCCAGAAAGTAATTCTTCCATTTTGGTCAAATAGTTTAATGAATCACCAAATTTTTTTATTCGAAATAAAACATTAGCTACCATATATAGTATTTCTAATTTGTAATAACTATGAGATTGTTTATTATGTTGATTTTCTATTTGCTGATATGCGTTAATCAGAAACGATTCGCTATCATAATAATTAAAGGTTTGAAATGCAGTAAGGTTTATTATTTCTATTAGTTGAAATAAAGATTTGTAAGATAAATTTTTAGAAAATTCGAGATTGTATTTTTTTAAAATAGGTTGAACAATATCTTGAAGTGGAAAAACTTCTGATTTTTCATTTAATTTTTTTAAAACGTACTTAACCTCTGCGTACATTATATTAATGTCATTTTCTAAAATTAATTGATCTTGATTCTTTTTAAATTTTAGAATCAAGTTTTCTAAATCAACTTTCTCAAAAGAATTTGCGTATTCTATTTTAGTAAAGTACACCTCATTTAGTATAGCATACAATTGATAAGAGTTTGCAATAGCTTCCGTTTTATCAAGTATGTAAAGTCCTGTTTTATATGATCCTTTTTTTAATAAACTTCTAGAGGCAATTAGATATTTTATCAACTGCATGTCTGTAGAAATTTCATTTTTAATACTGGTGTTTGCTGTAAAATCAATTAAAGAAGCAAACAGCCTTTTACGTAGCGCATGAAAAGCTGTTGAATTTCCGTTGTAGAGTTTTTCGCATATTTCTTTAGAAGATAATATGGTGTTTCTTAAAAATGAGACAAACACAACATTTTTGGCATCATTTCTTTTGTTCTTATTCTTTAAAAAACGCACAAAATCTTGATATTCATCTTTATCAAAAGAAGATATTAATTGTTTAATTTCTATCATTTAGTCGTCAGTTTTTTATTTTAAAGTGTAGTAAAAATAGTATTTTATTTTTTTTAGTAATGATATATATAGTCAGTTTTTGGTTAAATATGTGTTGTGTAAAATATCATTTTGCTACAATTTTGCTTCATATTTAAAACAAATATTATGAATTATCAAACAACAGTTTCAACAAAAAACGAAGCAAACAAAACAATTGAAAAAAGGAAAAGTGAAAGCAACTTAAAACCAACAGGCGCTTTTATTGGCGCCTCTTGGGGAGTTGCAATAATTGGTTTACTATCTTATTGTATTGGTTTGTGGAATGCTAATATGCAGCTGAATGAAAAAGGATATTATTTTACAATTCTTTTAATGGGAATTTACGCAGTAATTTCTCTTCAAAAAACAGTTAGAGATAAAGCCGAAAATTTGAAAGTAAGTGAAATGTACTATGGAATTAGTTGGGTAGTTGTAATTGCATCTTTACTATTACTAACTATTGGTTTACGTAACGCAGATTTAGCTTTAAGTGAAAAAGGATTTTATGCAGTAGCATATTTACTAAGTCTGTTTGGAGCAATTACAGTACAGAAAAATGTAAGAGATTTAGATTTTTACAATAGCAAACAAAAAACTGAAAAATAGTTTGTTTGATAGCGCTTTAATTAGCTAAAAACCTTAAACTTGGTAATACTTGTTTAAGGTTTTTTAATATTAAAAAATAAATGTTATTTTTTTAAAATATAATTGACTAAAAAGTAAAGTTTACCCAAAACAAATAAACTATTTTTACAAAAAAAATAATCTATTGAATAATACCAGATTAAAAATTATTCTTTCTTTTTTTGCTATTTATGTAGTTTGGGGTTCTACCTACTTATTCAATAAAATTGCAGTTACAGAATTACCGCCATTTTTTTTAGCTTCAATCCGTTTTACTATTGCAGGTTTATTAATGGTCTCTTTTGCTACATATAAAAAAGCTTCTTTTAAGATTACAAAAAGGGAATTATTAAATTGTTGTATTGCTGGTTTTTTGTTTCTAATTTACGGAAACAGCGTTTACATTTGGGCGCTACAATTTGTAGACAGCGGCATTGCAGCACTAATAGCAGCAACACAACCTTTGTTTGTTTTATTATTAATGAGAATATTCTTTAAAAAACAAATAAAAACAAAATCTATTATTGGCATTTTATTAGGTGTTTTTGGAATGTATTTATTAGTAAGTCAACAAAACTTTACTAGTAATAGCAAAAGTATTTGGGGAATGTTAGCTATGCTTACTTGTGTATTAAGTTGGGCATCTGGCAGTGTATTTGTATCAAAAGCAAGATTGCCAAGTAATTTTATGGTTAGTACGGGCATACAAATGCTATTCTCTGGTTTTATATTGGCCTTATTAAGTTTGCTATTTAAAGAAAGCTGGAGCTCTCCATTAGTATGGACTCAAGAAGTACAGTTTTCAATGGTTTTTTTAATTGTATTTGGAGGAGTTGTAGCTTTTACTGCTTTTAATTATTTATTAAAAAAAGTATCTACAGAAAAAGTAGCAACTTCAGCCTATGTAAATCCCGTAATTGCTTTAGTAGTAGGTTGGTATTATTTGAATGAAAAATTATCGTTACAATCTATAATAGCCTCTTTAATTTTATTGATAGGCGTTTATTTTATTACTTCTAGAAAAA
>CAYPHE010000209.1:0-5018 GCA_964410075.1 uncultured Polaribacter sp. | reverse complement strand
ACTTTTACTTCGTAAGCTACTTTCAATTTAAATACATTTAAATTTCAGCAATGTTAGAAATGACAATCAGTTAATTTTCAGTAAAATAACATTTATAAACTGAAAAAGTTATATCGAACTCACGTTAATTAGAAAGGTAAGATTTTAAGACGATAACAATTTGACTGTTTTCTTACATAGAATATCCACTGAGAACAAACAGAAAGTTCGTTAATTTGGTTCTAAAACCTAACAATTAGAAATTGACGGATTAATAGTTTTTTATCAAAACCTATTATTACAATATAAGATACTGTTTCTTATTTGAAAAAAACAACTAAAATGCTATGTTCTTTTTACACCATCAAACTGTAAGTTGTTTTTTTGATTTTTAAAATCATAATTAAATAAAAAAAGCTTACGATATAATCGTAAGCTTTTCTATTTTAAATAACTTAATTTTTTAATTAAGGGTTTTGATCTTCTGGACCTAAATTAGGATTAGCATCTATTTCCGCTTGAGGAATTTTAAATATCCAATCATTATTTACAGAAGGCCTATCTTGTTGGTAAGCGTCTTGATATAGTACAGCAGAAGCTCCAGAACCACCATTTGCAGCGTGATCTATTTCTTCATCCCATCTAATATGGTCTGTATAACCAAAACCTTCACCCCAAAGTTCTATTCTTCTTTGAGTTTTAATTTGCTCCATCATTGTAGATTGCGTACCAAATACTGTTGCATCAAAAGCACTATCTCTTTCGCTTGCTAAAGGAGTTAAAGCAGCTTGTGCTCCAGGTATGTCATTCATCATTGTTTTAGCTTCAGCTTCAATTAAATACATTTCAGATGATCTCATCATAATAATATCATCTGGTAATATTCCACCTGGTGTTGCTTGTCTCATTTTTATATGCATGTATGGGTGTGCATTATGACGGCTAGTCCAACCCCAAACATTTTCTAATCTAGTTCTTTCAGCATCAAACTCTTCTTGAGTAGTATACAATGGATTTGTATTATTAGCAAAACCACCTAGATTATTTGCTGCAGAGTTGTTTGTATTTGGAGCATCAACTAAAAACATATCTTTTCTATAATCTGTATCAGGAAGAGCATCTATTAATCTCTTATCAGCTATTTTAGGATTGTTTCTTACTTGACTTCCATTAAATGTGTTAGACATTAAATAAAAGTAAGAACGGAAAAAAGTTGTTTCTGTGTCAATAACTTCGTAGCCCCATATAACTTCACTTAAATCAATTGTGTTAAAACCAGACTTCCAAGCATCTTCATTCATTAAAGGAAAACCATCTCTAGCAAGAACAGCTTCTGAAGCAGCCATAGACCAATTCCCTGTATTTAATGCAGCTCTAGCTTTTAATCCATGAGCAACATTAACATTTAAATGAGCTTTAGTGGCTCTAGGAGAAGCATCTGCAAAAGCAGCAATAGCAGCGTCTAAATCTAAGAAAATTTGATCGTACACTTGTTGTACAGTAGATCTCGGAGCACTTTCAAATGGAGCCGCTGTTTCAAATAGAATTGGAACGCCAGGATCTGTACTAGGGCTACCAATTAGATATCCTTTTGCAAAATGCTGTACCAACGACATGTAAGCGTAAGCTCTGTAAGCGTATGCTTGACCTTCTATCTCTTTTAAATCAGCATCAACAGGTAAAGAGCCTTCTGCAATTTTATTAATTAATGTGTTTGCGTTTGCAATTAAATTATACCTGTGGTACCATAGAACATTTACTGTAACATCAGTTTCTAAAGTATGATTTCTCCATTGCATTTCATCTCTCCAACCTAAATTGTTGGCATCAGCAGTATGAATAATACCTCCAGTTAAGTTGTCTCCCATAGCTACCCAATAGTGTTCTCCAGCTCTAGCAGTATTTCCCGTTCCTCCAGGCAATACTGTTTGAGACTGAGCAAATTGAGTTCTATGCATTCCGTTAATAATTAATTGCATATTAGACGTAGTTGCTAATGCGTCTGCCGCAGAAATTGCATCGGTCGGTGTCGTTTCAAGAAAGTCATCTTCACATGAGGAGATAACTATAGTTGCTAACATTAATAGCAAAAATATTTTTGTTTTTTGTAACATAATTGATATGTTTTAAATTTTATTATTAAAATGATACATTTAAACCTAAAGAAACTATTCTTGCAGGATTAAACCCATTTGCATTATCTGTACCAGCTAAACTAAATTGAGGATTTAAACCACTTCTAGCAGTTTGAATAAATAAATTCTCTCCAGTTAAAGATAATCTTAAATTATCTACCCCAATCTTTTGTGTTAAGTTACTATCAAAGGTATAGCTTAAATTAACATTTTTTAAACTTACAAAAGAAGCATCTGTTAAAAATCTAGAAGATTGAGTTAATACCAAATCATTATTCCCGTTTTCTAATCTAGGAACGTCGGTAATATCTCCTGGTTTTTTCCATGCTCTTAAAATATCTGGATGTAAAGAACTACCAAAATCACCTTCATGAACCATTGCTGAGTATCCATTATCCAAAACAGAACCACCTATTTGATAGGTTACTAATACTTCTAAAGCAAGTCCTTTATAAGAAAATGAGTTTAATATAGAACCATTTAAATCAGGAACAGTACTTTCTCCCACATATGCTCTTTCTGTTTCTTCCCAGTCGTTAGTTGTCTCGTGATTTCCATCAGCATCTAAAATTGGAATACTCTCTCCATTTTCATCAAACTCATACATAAAGAAAAGGGCATCACCATTGTCTGGATCTACACCTGCAGAATGTAAAATATAGAAATCAAACTGAGAAACACCTTCTGCAAATCTTTTTGATCCGTTTATTGAAGGCGCATCTATTTTGGTTATTTCATTTCTAAAAGTAGAAGCTTGTAAAGTTAAATCCCAATTAAAGTCTTTTTGTTTAAATAAGTGTGCAGTAAGACCAATTTCGATACCATCATTAAACAAGTCTCCTAGGTTGGTATTAAATGCATCAAAACCGTTACTCAATCCTATTGGTAATTCAAACAATAATCCAGAAGAATTTCTTCTGTAGTATTCTATGCTACCATCTAAAAAGTTATCAAATAAAGCAAACTCTAAAGCGATATCGTAATTTTCTAAACTTTCCCATTGAAGGTCTGTATTCCCTAAATCTGACCACCATATACCAGGTGCTGCTGCGTTAGATGTTAATGAATATCTAGCTTGAGATAAAAAGAAATCTCTTGGATTAGGTAACGCATCATTACCTACCTCACCATAAGAAGCTCTTAATTTTAAAGAATTTACAAAAGAAACATCTTCCATAAATTCTTCTTGGTCAATTCTCCAAGAAGCACCTACAGAATAAAATGTACCCCATCTAGCGTCAGTACTAAAAACTGATGAACCATCTCGTCTAGCTGAAGCACTTAAATAGTACTTGCTATCGTAATTATAAAGAGCTCTTAAAAAGTAACTTTCTAATCTATAAGTTGTCGTAGATCCCCCAATATTTGTTGGACTCGAAAAGTTGTCAAATTCAAAAATTCCTTCAGCAACTTGTTCCGTTGCTTGTGCATCAAAACTTCCAAAAGTTCTATTATTACTCTCGTGTCCTAATGTGGCTTCAAAATTATGAACTTCGTTGAAAGTTTTATTGTAGTTTAATAATTGGTTAAAAGTTTCAAACTGTCTTCTTGCATGAGTTTGAGAAAATCTTCCTGTTGGTTGAGCATCACCAATTATTGCATTTTCATATTCTCTCTCTACTAAGTCGTTAATATCTCTACCATAGTTTACTCTGAAGCTTAAACCATCTAATAAATTAATGTCTGCATAAGCTCTAAAACCGTAGGTATTATCTTGATCTCTTTCATCATTTAATAATAATTCTTGTAATGCATGTCTACCTTGGCTAATAGGTCTAGAACCAATATTAAAAGCAGCATTACCTTCACCTGCATCAAAAACAGGGTTTCCAGCGGCATCCAATACTATATTTCCATCCAAATCGTTTACATAAACTGGATATATGGATCCTATATTTTTTGCAAATCCAAAAGGGTTTGCAATATTCCCAGTATCAGCAGCTGTTGGCTGAGTAATTTCGGTAATTGCTAAATTGGCACTACCACCAATTTTTAACCAATCGTTAACTTCAAAGTCTGCGTTTAAACGAGTAGTTAAACGATCAAATCCACTCTTAATGATAGCAGATTCTTCATCTAAATAAGATGCAGAAAAGAAAACACTGTGTTTTTCTCCACCAGCAGAAACGTTTACATTGTAGTTGGTTCTTAAACCTGTTCTTGCTAAAAGGTCATACCAATCTAAACTATCATAAATAACTTCCGCGTTAGGGTTTAATTTACCATCCGTTCCTACAATCTCTCCGTTTGGAACGTTAAATGGATTGTAACCTAATCTATTGTAAATATTATCAGTAGCAAATTGTGGGTCTCCTCCTCCTGCAGAAGAGTTTTTTAAAGCCTCCCACATAGTTTCATAATATTGTCCAGGTGTTACTTCATCATAAAAAGGAATAGAGTTTGTTACTGCACCTACTTGAGAAGAGAAATTAACCTTTATATCTCCTTTTTTACCTCTTTTGGTGGTAATCAGTACAACTCCATTTGCAGCTCTAGAACCGTAAATTGAAGTAGAAGCTGCATCTTTAAGTACAGTAAAAGAAGCAATGTCTTCTTGATTAATCGTATTTAAAGGACCATCAAACTGAATCCCATCTACAACAATTAAAGGATTGCTACTACCTTGTAAGGTACTAACCCCTCTAATAACTATATTTGGAGAAGCTCCTGGGCCAGCATTTCCAGTAGTAAATTGAACACCAGTAGCTCTACCTTCTATAGCTGCTAAAGGAGATGTTATTGTTCTACCTTCAAGCTCTTTGGCAGTTACTACACTAGCAGAACCCGTAAAAGCTTCTTTAGTTGTAGTTCCGTAAGCAACTACAATTACTTCGTCAAGTGTGCTAGAGTCTTCAGAAAGTGTAACGTTAATTGTATTTGAAGTACCTACAGTACTTTCTTCTT
>CAYPHE010000208.1:0-5031 GCA_964410075.1 uncultured Polaribacter sp. | reverse complement strand
TTACTAAAAATCGTATCTTTGCAACCCGAAAAAAGCAAATCATGAAACGTGTTGTAGTTGGTCTTTCTGGTGGTGTAGATAGTAGTGTTACTGCATATTTGTTGCAGCAACAAGGCTATGAAGTTATTGGTTTGTTTATGAAAAACTGGCACGACGATTCTGTAACCATTTCTAATGATTGCCCTTGGTTAGAAGATAGTAATGATGCGATGTTGGTTGCAGAAAAACTAAACATTCCTTTTCAAGTAGTAGATTTAAGTGAGCAATACAAAACGCGTATTGTAGATTATATGTTTAATGAGTACGAAAAAGGGAGAACTCCAAACCCTGATGTACTTTGTAACCGAGAGATTAAGTTTGATGTATTTATGAAAATTGCATTAGACTTGAATGCAGATTTTGTGGCTACAGGACATTATTGTAGAAAAGCGGAAGAAGTGATTGGTGGAGAAACGGTTTATAAATTATTAGCAGGAAAAGATAATAACAAAGATCAGTCTTATTTTTTATGTCAATTGTCTCAAGAGCAATTGGCAAAAGCTTTGTTTCCTGTTGGAGAGCTTACAAAACCAGAAGTTAGAGAAATTGCCAAAGAAGCAGATTTAATTACTGCAGAAAAGAAAGATTCTCAAGGATTGTGTTTTATCGGAAAAGTTCGTTTACCTGAATTTTTGCAACAAAAACTACAACCTAAGGCAGGAGAAATTGTTCAAATTCCGAATGATTTTCATCAATATAAAAAAGAGCAACCCACTTTTTCTTCTAAAGAAGAAGAATTACAATTTTTGGCAACTAAATTTTCTTATTTAAAGCAAGATGGAAAAGTAGTGGGAAAACACCAAGGCGCTCATTATTTTACCAAAGGACAAAGAAAAGGGCTAGCTGTTGGCGGAACCAAAGAGCCTTTATTTGTCATAGAAACAGATGTTGACGAAAATATAATTTATACAGGAGAAGGTAAAAACCACTCTGGTTTATATAGAAACGTTTTATTTGTAAATAATGATGAAATTCACTGGA
This sequence comes from uncultured Polaribacter sp., assembly GCA_964410075.1. Lineage (GTDB taxonomy): Bacteria > Bacteroidota > Bacteroidia > Flavobacteriales > Flavobacteriaceae > Polaribacter. The sequence goes on along the minus strand of CAYPHE010000208.1, from coordinate 4,011 downwards.
TTCGTAAAGATTTACAATTACAAAATGGAGAAAGTTTAGTTGTTGAAGCAAGAATTCGTTACCGACAAAAACTAGAAAAAGCGACACTTTATAAAGTTAAAAATGGACTATATGTTGCTTTTGAGAACCAACAATCTGCTATACAAGAAGGGCAGTTTGTGGCTTGGTATAAAAATGAAGAATTATTAGGTTCTGGAGTTATTGCTTAGTGAGATACTATTAACCTTAAGAGTTAGGTTATTATTTACTATTTTATTAATGTTAATCCTTTTCCTTTTGTTACACTGAACCTGTCGAAGTGTAATTTAATCGGGATAGCCTTCGACAAGTTCAGGCTGATATTCTTAATATTTATTAACAGATACTAGTTTCAACTTCAATAATAGTAGTGTTGTCTGCTAATCCACAAGACTGAGAAGTACTTCTGCAAGAAGAAATACAAACAACTCCTAAAATAAAGATAGCGATATATATGATTTTTTTCATGTCTTAGATTTATGGTTTAAAAATACACAATTTCTTATAACTGTAACTTAAAAGATGATGTTTTGGTATAAGAAAAGTTATTTTTTAAGAAATTATTTTTTCTAAGCTATATAAAATTAGTGCTTCAACGGTTTTTTCTGGTTGAGTACTAAAAACACCTAAACTTCGGTTTGCTAGTATAGCATTTAAAGATATGGCATTATGCCCTAATAACTTTGACAAGCCATAAATGGCTGAGGTCTCCATTTCTAAATTGGTAATTTTATTGTTGTTGTAACTAAACGATTCAATTTTAGAATTCAACAATTCATTTTTTAAAGGCAAACGAATACTTCTGCCTTGTGCCGCGTAAAAACCACCAGCAGTAATTGTAATTCCTTTTAACGTTTTATTCGAATAAAATTTGTCAATTAAAGGTTTACTTCCTTCAATTAAAATTGGTTTTGTTTTATGAGGATGCCAATTTGTGTGGGTTACAAATGCTTCTTCGAAAGAGGTATTTGAAATGTTTGCGGTTTCGTAAGATTGTAACATTCCGTTTACATCTAGTCCATGAGAACTGATTAAAAAAGAATCAATAGGAATGTTTTTTTGAAGTGCACCAGAAGTACCAATTCTATAAATGTTTAAAGAGGTAAGTTTTTCTTTAATTACTCTTTTTTCTAAATCGATGTTTACTAAAGCATCTAATTCGTTTAATACAATATCTATATTATCAGCACCAATTCCTGTTGAAATAACTGAAATTTTCTTGTTTTTATAAAAGCCAGTTACGGTTTTAAATTCTCTTTTTTGAATAGAAAATTCAATAGTTTCAAAATGCTTAGTAACTTTTTCAACACGATCAGGGTCTCCCACAAAAATAATATCTTTAGCAATATTTTCTGGTTTTAAATGCAAATGATATATACTGCCATTTTCATTTAAAATTAATTCTGAAGGTTGTATTTCTTTATAAGACACAGATTTCACGGATTTTTCTACTAATTTCTAATCGGCTTTAATTACACAGTTACATTTATTTTGTTAGCCACGAATTCATGGATTTTTTCTGACACGGATTTCACAAATTTTCTCATATTTTATAATGAAATTATATTGATAATTGGTCATTTGTTCCTTCCCTTTGGGAAGGTTAGGATGGGCTTTACCCTCCAACTCGTTTTACTTGAAATCCTTTATCTTTTAACATTTGCATAATTTGATCTCTATAGTCCCCTTGGATGATAATAGTATCGTCCTTAAAACTACCACCAACTGAAAGTTTAGTTTTAATTTCTTTTGCTAAAATTTTAAAGTCTTTTGTAGCTCCAGTATAACCATCTATAATAGTAATCGGTTTTCCTTTTCGTTTTTCGTACTTGCATAGCAAGGGTTGATCTTGCATCCAAACGTTAGACTTTTCTTTTATAGGTTCTGGTGTCTCCTCATGGTCTGGAAACAAGTTTTTTAATTGATCTTTTAAATCCATAAGCCCATCCTAGCCTTCCCAAAGGGAAGGGATTATCGAGTTTGATAACAAACTTTTGTTTGTTTTATTAATTTTCATTTTTTTATTTTGGTTCGAGTTTCTCCCCTTTGGAGAGATTAAGAGGGGCTTTTATTATTTTTTTAAGCCTAGTTCCTTTAAACGTTCATCTAAAAATTCACCAGCAGTAATGTCTTCAAACTGTTTTGGGTTATTTTCATCAATGCAGTTTTCTAAAACATCTAATTTCATATCAGAAATAGGATGCATAAAAAACGGAATAGAGTAACGAGATGTTCCCCATAGTTCTTTTGGTGGATTGGTAACTCTATGTATGGTAGATTTTAGCTTGTTATTACTATGTCTAGATAGCATGTCTCCAACATTAATCATTAATTCATCAGGTTGTGCAACAGCATCTATCCATTCTCCTTTATGATTTTGAACTTGCAGACCTTTGCCCTGAGCGCCCATTAATAAGGTAATTAGATTAATATCTCCATGAGCTGCAGCCCGAACGGCTCCTTTGGGTTCGGTTTTTATTGGTGGGTAATGAATTGGACGCAGAATACTATTTCCATTTACAATGTATTTATCAAAGTAATTTTCTTCTAAGCCCAAATGTAGCGACAAAGAACGTAATACATATTTTGCTGTTTTTTCTAACATTCTGTAGGTTTCTTTTCCTACTTCATTAAATTTAGGTAATTCTTCTACAATTACATTTTCTGGATATGCTTTAGCTAACTCATCATCATTTTCTACATATTGACCAAAGTGCCAAAACTCTTTTAAATCTCCTTCTTTTTTACCTTTGGCGGCTTCTTTTCCGAAAGAAACGTAGCCTCTTTGTCCACCAATTCCAGGAATTTCATATTTTTCTTTTGTTTCTAATGGCAAATCGAAAAAGTTTTTAACTTCTTTATACAAAGATGTTATCAGTTCTTCACTTAAAAAATGACCTTTTAAAGCAACAAAACCAATATTTTCGTATGCATTACCAATTTCGTTTATGAAATGTTGTTTTTTACCTACATCTTCAGATAAAAAATCTTTCAAATTTACACTAGGAATGGTGTTCATGAGTTTTCTTTTTTAAACGTTTTACAAAAAAGTTATACGCATTTAAAAATACTAAAAATCGTTGAAACAGATTTTTTTATTTTTTCTTGAAAGGAATTAGGTAAGAAATGGTGTAATTGAACCCAAAACCGGTGTTGCTTTCAAAAATTCTATTAAATCCTGGAGCATACAAAGCCTTAAAGTCTTCAGGTTCATTAATATCTAACATAATTTTGTAAGAACCACTAACACTTATAAAAGTATTGGTAAATACTTCTACTTTAAAACCAATTAGCATTTCTCCCCAATGGGCACTTAAACCTTCTGCTGTTTCATTGGTTTCTACTCTACCTAAAGGAAAATAAATTCCGTTTGTAGCATCTGTTACATTTGGCGTATAGCTATTTAAGGTTTGTTTAAAGGTTGAATATCCGTATCGAAAACCAATAAGTAATTCATTATTCATGTCTAACCAGTTTTTAAATTGGTTGTAATTAAGTCCAATTCTAGCGTAGTTTCCGTTTACGGTCGAATTTGTAAAATCTTCGTTGGCAGTTTCTTCCTCAAAACCAAATTCTGTAGCTATATATAAACTTTTACCAATTCTGTAATCTGCAACAAATTCTAACCCAGAGTAGCGCTCATTAAGCTCTCCTAAAATGGGTTTACTAACGTCTATACCAATTCGTAAACCGTAAGCAGTTTTATAACTGATAGAATCTGTTTTTTGATTTACTTTTGGAGCAATAGAATCTTTTACCTGTTCTTGAGCCTGAATTTTACAAACTACAAAAACAAAAGCAAGGCTAATGAAATATTTGAACATGTGCTGCATTTTGGTTGTCTACTGTAGTTAGGTTTTCTGTATCTATTTCATCTATCCAAGCACTTTCCGTAGCTGTCATTTCTACATCATTAAAGATTATACGAAAACCGCAAGAACGCGAAACATAATCTCTTTCAGGAATATATTCTATGGTTAATTTTGCTTCTTT